>JAQVZK010000319.1 GCA_028708195.1 Desulfovibrio sp. | reverse complement strand
CACTGGTAGTCGGTCAGTTTGGCGAGGGTTGCATCAAGCTCTGTGTAATCGGCCATAGGGCTGATTTCAATGGTGGGGCACTGAATAACCTCGGCTCCCAGTTCGGCAAGGCTGGCGGCGAGGCCGCTGGCTTGCTCCCGTGCGCGGGTGACCACAACGCTGCGGCCCATGAGGGGTTTTTGTTCAAACCAGTTGAGGGTCTTGTGCAGGCTTGCCACCTTGCCCACCAGAATGACGGAGGGATTGGTGAACTTGGCTTCAACGGCGGCGGCGGGCAGTTCGGCCAGGGTGGACACGAGACTGCGCTGGCGGGGGGTGGTGCCACGGTAGATGAGGGCCGCCGGGGTATCTGGGGCCATGCCTGCGTCGAGCAGGTTACGGGCAATGTCGGGCAGGTTTTTCATGCCCATGACAAAAACCAGGGTGGACGCGCTGGCCGCCAGGGCGGGCCAGTTGTGCACGGAGCCGGGTTTGTCGGGGTTTTCGTGCCCGGTGATGATGGTGACAGAAGACGCGAAGTCGCGGTGGGTCAGGGGAATGCCCGCGTAAGCGGGTGCCGCGATGGTACTGCTGATGCCGGGCACTTCTTCAAAGGGCACACCGGCGGCCACCAGTTCTTCGGCTTCTTCGCCGCCGCGTCCGAATATGTAGGGGTCGCCGCCTTTGAGGCGGACAACGATCTTGCCTTCCTTGGCTTTGCGTACCAGCAGGGCGTTGATTTCATCCTGCGGCAGGGCGTGGTTGCCCGCAACCTTGCCCACGTAGATTTTTTCTGCGTGGGGGCTTGCGTGGTTGAGCAGGCTGTCGTTGGCCAGAGCGTCGTACACCACCACATCTGCGGCAGCCAGGGCGTCACGGCCCTTGAGGGTCAGCAGGCCCGGGTCACCGGGGCCTGCGCCTATCAGATACACCTTCATCATTACTGAACGCCTCCACGGGCCAGTTCCAGCAGCGTGCGCGCGCCAAAGGCCGAAGGGCCGACGGGGCACAGGGGTGTGGCCTTGGCGGCCCAGTCAACCCCGGCAATATCCAGGTGCGCCCAGCGTACCCCTTCCTGAATGAAGTGGTGCAAGAAGAGCGCTGCGTTGATGGCCCCGCCTTCGCGCGGGCCCATGTGGCAAATGTCGGCCACTTCGCTTTTCAACTGTTCGGCATAGGGCTTCCACAGGGGCAGAGGCCAGTATTCTTCGCCGCAGGCGCCCCCGGCGGAGCGGATGCGCTCACTGAGGTCTTCATCATCGCTGAAAAGCCCGGCGATCTGTGTGCCCAGGGCCACGGCGCAGGCACCCGTGAGGGTGGCAATGTCAACCAGGGCGGCGGGGGTCCAGGTTTTTTGGGCGTAGGCCAGGGCGTCGCACAGGGCAAGGCGGCCTTCGGCGTCGGTATTCTGGATTTCCACGGTGTCGCCGTTGGCGGCGGTGACAACGTCACCGGGGCGCATGGCGCGGCCACCGGGCATGTTTTCTGCGCAGGCCAGCAGGCCTATGACCCGGCGGGGGGCGTCTTCTTGCGCCAGAGCGGCCACAGATGCAAGCACGGTGGCGGCACCTGTCATGTCGGCCTTCATCTGGTGCATGTTGGCGGCGGGCTTGAGGCTGATGCCGCCCGTGTCAAAGGTGATGCCCTTGCCCACGAGAATAAGGGGCTTGTCTTGCTCGTGCCCTGCGGGGGCGTGCTCAAGAATGACGAGGCGGGGCGGATGGCCTGATCCCTGGCCTACGGCCAGCAGGCAGCCCATGTCTTCTTTTTCAAGCTCGTGCTCGTCAAGCACGGTGCAGGTAAAGCCCTGCTGGCGGGCCAGTTCTTGAGCGCGCTCGGCCAGCTTTTCCGGGTAGAGCAGATTGGGCGGGGTGTTTGAAAGGTCGCGGGCAAGGCTCACGGCCCAGGCCGCGTTTTCGCCACGGCGGGCTGCGGCGTGGGAGGCGTCGGGCACTTCTTCGCCGTCAAAGCCGAGCGCCAGCCACTGCGGGTCGGCGGGTTCGTCCTTGTCGGCCTTTTTGAGGGCCGTGAAACGGTACAGGGCCAGTTTAGCCGCGCAGACGCATTCTTCAACCAGGCGTTCGCGGCCGCCGGGCAGACGGGCAAGGGCCGGTTCGGGCAGCAATATGGATGCATAGCCCTTTTGGCGGCACAGTTGCACCGCTGCGGCAATGGCCTTGCGAATGCCAGCCGTGTCTACCTTTTCGCGGGGGCCAAGGCCCACGGCGAGCACGCGCGGCACGGAAAGATCAGGATGCCCGTGCATGAGGGCAAGTTCGCCAGTCTTGCCCTTGAAGTCGCGCAGGGCGGGGGCGATGGCAAGCCAGGGCGCGGCCTTGTCTATCGGGGGGCAGGCTTCTGCCAGGGCTTCATTCTGGCAGACGGGGGCCAGCATGACCTCGCCTTTCCACTGTTCAGGGCCAAGGTTTTGAAAACGTATATCCATGTGCTGCTTTCTCCTCATATATGCCACTTGCATGCGTTGGGCGGCAGGCTCTCTGCTGTATGTGCGACGGCCTGTCCGGGTAGGGGAATATACGCTGCCCCGGCCTTTTTGCCAAGGGCGCGGGGCAACAGGTCAGGATGAGACGCTGTAGGCTTTGCCTTGTCCGCAACTGGGGGGGATCTGCACCCGTGCCGTGTAGGCTGATGTTACCGGGCAGGCTGATGCTGGCCGCTGCGGCGCAGTTGGCCGTAGCGCAAAACAGGCCGGCCTGCGGGAAAAAGGATGCCAAGGAGCTTCCATCTGCCGCCAATAAGTCCGTAAGTGGATTTACCGCCGTCTTGTAGGTCTTGTCATGCGCGGCTGGTGTGGGCATGGTAGGGCACGGTCTTTGCACATATTCGGCTAGTGTTCTTGGGCCGTATCGGCTCCGCCATTTTTCTGTCACTGGAAATACCATGCTCGTATATATACACGTTCCCTTTTGCA
>JAQVZK010000318.1 GCA_028708195.1 Desulfovibrio sp. | reverse complement strand
TGGTGGCCAAGGGGGCCACGGTGAGCTACGGCGTGCATCCTGTGGCGGGCCGCATGCCCGGCCACATGAACGTGCTGCTGGCCGAAGCCAATGTGGACTACGAAGACCTGCTGGAAATGGACGTGGTAAATCCGATGTTTGCGGATGCCGATCTTGTTATAGTAGTTGGTGCCAACGACGTGGTGAACCCGGCTGCCAATACTGCCGAAGGCACGCCCATCTATGGCATGCCCATCCTCAAGGCCGAGGACGCCAAAAATATCATCATCTGCAACTACGACGACAAGCCCGGCTATGCCGGGGTGCCCAACCCGCTGTACGAACGCGAGGGCGTGATACTCATGACGGGCGACGCGGCCAGGTCCTTTGACAAATTGCTGGCCTACGCGCGGGGCGAAAGCTGAAGCAAAAAACGCGCTCTGCCGCAAGGTAGCCGCACAGTATCCTGAACCGGGTGCCGCTCTTCCTGACAGGGGAGGCCGCACCCGGTTTTGTGTCTGTGCCTTGCTGCCTTGAAGGACTTTTTTCTGAATAAAGCCGGTACGGTTCAAGTCGTCACACAAGGCTGTGCAAAGCCCGCCTGCGCCTGATTTACGGCAAAGGCCTGCGCGTAACCGCCTTGGTATTTTTGTCTGAAAACGCCTGGCCGGGCCACGCGTTTTTTGGGGGATGCCTGAAAGGTGCCAGCAGCAGGCAAGTCTAAATTGCATCGCCCGCAGGGGCGCCTGAAATCATGTATAACAAATTAGGCATATTAGGCGCGTGGCATGCTTATTGCCTCATGTAAGGGTAGGATCAGCCAGGGCGCAGAAAAAAAGCGAATCCTTCCTGACAGGATCAGAGATTTTGTTCATCCAAGTTGTTTCAGGGGCGTCTCATTGCCGCCAGCTCAAAATTTTAAGGAGAGATCCATGTCTGCAAAGAGTCCAAATGAATATGTCAGTGGCGATGTACACAATGTATGGCATCACCTCACGCTGCATCAGGGCAATGCGCCTATGATCGTTTCCGAAGGCAAGGGGCTGTACCTCAAAGATATTAATGGAAAGGAATATCTGGACGCCACCTCCGGCGGTGTGTGGTGCGTCAATGTGGGCTACGGACGCGACAGAATTGCCAACGCTGTCGCCAACCAGATGAAAAAACTGCCTTTCTATGCTGCCAGTTGCGGTTCACAGCCTGCCATTGATTTCTCTGAAAAGCTGCTTTCGCATATGCCCGGCCTTTCGCGCGTGTATATTTCGAGCAGCGGTTCCGAGGCCAATGAAAAAGCCTTCAAAATGGTGCGCCAGATTTCTCATCTCAAGCACGGCGGCAAAAAACACAAAATCATTTACCGCGACCGTGACTACCACGGCACCACCATCACCACCCTGAGCGCCTGCGGTCAAGAAGAACGCCGCATGCAGTATGGCCCCTTTACCCCCGGCTTTGTAGAATTTCCTGCTTGTCTGGCCTACCGTTCGCCTTACCCTGAAGGCACGCAGAACCTGGGCGAAAGATTTGCCCTTGAACTTGAAGCCGTGGTGCAAAAAGAAGATCCCGATACCGTGGGCGCTGTTATTCTGGAGCCCATCACCGCTGGCGGCGGCATTATCGTGCCCCCGGACGGCTATTTTGAAACCATTTCTGAAATATGCAAAAAGTACGGCCTGCTGCTTATTATTGACGAAGTGGTCTGCGGTCTTGGCAGAACGGGCACATGGTTTGGCTACCAGCATTTCAACTGCAAGCCCGACATTGTGACTATGGCCAAGGGCGTCGCCAGTGCCTACATGCCCATATCCTGCACTGTGACCACCGAAGAAGTCTTTGCGGCCCTGCAGGATACCACGGACAAGCTTTCCTACTTCCGCGATATCAGTACCTTTGGCGGTTGCCTTGCCGCACCGGCCGCAGCCCTGGAAAATCTCAACATTATTGAAGAAGAAGGCCTGCTTGAGAACGTTGTAGCCATGGGTGAGTATTTGCAGCAAGGGCTGCAAACATTCCTTTCACACAAGCATGTGGGTGATGTGCGCGGCAAAGGTCTGTTGCAGGGTATTGAATTTGTTGCGGACAAGGCCTCAAAAAAGCCTCTGGAAGAAGAAAAGGTCATCGCTGTCTGCGGCGCAATGGCCAAGCGCGGCGTGCTTGTGGGCAGAACAAACCGCAGCTTTGTGGGCCGTAACAACGTGATCAATCTTGCTCCGGCCTATATCGTGACCAAGGAGCAGATAGACACCATACTCAAGGCGCTGCACGAATCCATAACCGAGGTTCTGGGCTAGGCTTGCTGCCTGAAATGTTTTGTGGGGGAGGGCCCCCTTTATAGGTTGGAAAACTTTGTGGAGGAGGGCCCCTTTTGCAAAAGGGGCCCTTCCCCAGAGAACAAAGATCAGTTTCTTGCACCAGAGTATGCTGAACGCCAAAGGGCCGCCTGTGAAACCTTCCGCAGGCGGTCCTTCTTTGTGCGCTTGAAACATTTTTGCATTGGGGCCGGGTGAAGTGGCTGACGCCGCAAGGCTGAACACGGGCGAAACTGTTTTTTATTCGCCTTTTTTCTTTTCTGTCACGGGGATTTGCAGTTGCTTGGCCTTGCGCACCACCGTGGACTGGCTGATCCCAAGCCGGGTTGCGGCCTTGTAGGTGCTGCCTGTGTCTGCCAGGGCCTCACTGATGAGGGTGCGCTCAAGATTCTCGATGGCTTCTTTGAAAGAAAGCGCCTCTTCGGGCAAATCCGGCGCAGAGTCGTCATCTTCTTTTTTCAGCACGTCGCCGAGCAGGTAGGAGGGCAGGTCGCGCATGGAAATGACGCTGCCCTCGGTCATGGCCGCAAGAAACTCCACTGCCGCGCGCAGTTCGCGTACATTGCCCGGCCATAAATGCTTGCCGAAACAGTCGATCACTCGTGGCGAAAAGGTCTTAATGGTGTCGTAGC
>JAQVZK010000031.1 GCA_028708195.1 Desulfovibrio sp. | reverse complement strand
GTATCGGGAAAAAGCGCCTGCTGGCTCTGCTCGGCGAGCACCGAGTCCGGTGAGGAATAGACGCCCTTCATCTCATTATAGACAACGCCCTTGTACGACCAGGGGGCGTCGGCATCTGTAGCTTCCACATGCCAGCCTTCCTGCTTGAGGATGTCTTCGTTGATGCGCGGGTGAAAAACGGCGTCAATGTAGACGTCGATGAGATTATAAAAATCGCGCAAATTGCAGCTTGCCACAGGGTAGCAGGTCTTGTCGGGAAAGGTAAAGGCATTGAGAAAGGTCTGCAGGGAACCTTTGAGCAGCTCCACAAAGGGTTCCTTGACGGGGTATTTGTCAGAACCGCAAAGCACCGAATGCTCAAGAATGTGGGCCACACCTGTGGAGTCGGTGGGCGGTGTGCGAAAGCTCACGCCAAAGCACTTGTTTTCATCGGTATTGCTGATGGAAAGCAGTTGCGCGCCCGTGGCGTCGTGCAGCCACAGCCGGGCCGTACCGTCCACTTCGTGCAGATGCTGTTCGGTAACAAGAGTAAAGCCGGTGTTGTTCATAATATTTCCTGCAAATATTTTTTGACGTGTTATGTGTGCGATAGATGAATGGTAACTATAAGGGCTGCGGCTATGTTTGAAAAGGGGCCAAAGCCGCCGCGCGTCACGCGGGTTTTATTTCTCATGCCTGCTGGTCTTGCTGTATATCAGGGGCACAGCGCCGCCATTTGCTCCGGCACGCGAAAATGATATTCTGCGTATTGAAAAGACCATTTGCGGCGCGTCACTACAGGGCGGTGTCTTCTGCAGCCGCCTCCCGGCCAAAAAGAGTGCGTCAGCGCTTGCCAAGCGCGGCGCGATCATGTATGTACTCGCTTTCTATCAAGCACATCCAGGCAGCGGCCCGGGGTGCCCGGTGGAATGCCGCGTGTGGCGGCGTTCTTTTTGCGTCAAGACGCAACATCGGGTTGCAGGGTCAGGGCGTGGGTGGAAGAAAACAACCCTTTGGAGGAATCCCAATGGCTTATGTCAGCATGAAGCAAATGCTGGAAACCGGCGTGCATTTCGGTCACCAGACCCGCCGCTGGAACCCCAAGATGCGTCCTTACATTTTCGGCGCGCGTAACGGCATCCATATCATCGACCTGCAGCAGACCGTAAAGCTCTTCCGCATTGCCCACGACAAAGTTGTGGACGCTGTGGCCAAGGGCGGCAAGGTTCTGTTTATCGGCACCAAGCGCCAGGCTCAAGAAGCCGTCGCCGCCGAAGCCGGTCGCGCCGGGCAGTATTATGTGACCAACCGTTGGATGGGCGGCACGCTCACCAACTTTGTCACCATTCAGAAGAGCGTTGACCGCCTGAAGAAGCTGGAAGCCATGTTTGCCGACGGCAGCATCAGCCGCTACCAGAAGAAAGAAATTCTGCTTCTGGAACGCGAAATGAACAAGCTGGAACAAACCCTCGGCGGCATCAAGAACATGGATCGTCTGCCCCAGCTTGCCTTCATCATCGACCCGCACCGTGAAGACATCGCCGTCAAGGAATGCCGCAAGCTCGGCATCCCCATTGTGGCCGTGACCGACACCAACTGCGACCCCGATGTCATTGACTTCATTATTCCCGGCAATGATGACGCCATCCGCGCCATCAAGCTTTTTGTGGCCTCTTTCGCCGAAGCCTGCATGGAAGGCGAAGCCATGAGCAAGGACCACAAGGGCGAAGTATCCAACGCCGAAGAAGCCATGCAAAAGGCCGCTGCTGCCGAGGCTGTGGCCGAAGCTGCTCCCGCCCAATAACCGGCTTTTCTGCTTTCGCATTTTGGGGGCAGCGCAACCTGTTAGATGGCTGCGCTGCCCCTGTTTGGATGCAGCAGGGCGTCTTGAGTGTACGTTTGATAACTCCGGCGGCAGGCCGGACGCATTTTGGAGAATACAATGGCTATCACCGCTCAAATGGTAAAAGAACTGCGCGAAATGACCGGCGCGGGCATGATGGATTGCAAAAAAGCTCTGGTGGAAGTGGACGGAGACCTGGAAAAGGCCGTTGACTGGCTGCGCCAGAAGGGCATGGCCAAGGCTGCCAAAAAGTCCGGCCGCGCCACCAGCGAAGGTCTTGTGACCGTGACCCTGAGCGATGACGGCAAGACGGTGGCCATGGCTTCGCTTTTGTGCGAAACCGATTTTGTGGCCCGTGGCGAGCAGTTCCAGGCTATGGCCGCCCAGCTCGCCAAGACCGTGCTTGACAATGCCCCCGCTGACGCTGTGGCCCTTGAAGCCCTTATGGGTGAAGAAGTGACCCAGCTCATCGCCTCTGTGGGCGAAAACATGCAGATCGGCAGATTTGCCCGTCACACCAAGCCTTGCGAAGGCTCTGTGATTGGTCAGTACATCCACGCCAACAACAAGATCGGCGTGCTGGTGTTTTTGACCTGCGGCAAGGCCGAAAGCGCCTCCAAGCCCGAAGTGCTGGATCTGGCCAAGAATATCGCCATGCAGGTAGCCGCCGCCAGCCCTATGGCCCTTGATGTCGCCAGCCTTGACCATGCCGCTGTGGAGCGCGAACGCGAAGTCTACCGCCAGAAAGCTCTGGAAGAAGGCAAGCCCGCCAACATCGTGGACAAGATCGCCGACGGCGCGGTGAAGAAGTTCCAGAAGGAAGTGTGCCTGATGGAACAGCCCTACATTCGTGACGACAAAAAAACCATCAGCGACATCGTGCGCGAAGCTGGCAAGACCATTGGTGACGAAATCACCGTCACCGGTTTCGAGCGCATTCAGCTTGCCGCTGTATAATGCTATCTGACTTGCCCAGGCCGGAAGGGTTCGCCCGTCCGGCCATATATAGTACGCCCTCGGGGCGCAGCAGGTTACTGACAAAAGGGGGTTTCGGCCCTCTTTTGTCTTTTTTTCAGGTCAGGCCGACATTTTTTATCCAGCCTGATCCAAAAGAAGGGGCACAGCCCCGAGGCATAACTGTATGCTTGATTTTTCATGGGTAACGCATCTCTCCGCCTGGGCTGGTCTGGGCACCCTTGTGCTCTTGGAAGTCGTGCTTGGTGTGGACAACCTGGTCTTCATTTCCATTCTTGTGGGAAGGTTGCCCGGCGACCGCAAGCGCCAGGCCTTCCTGGTGGGGCTTGGTCTGGCTCTGCTCATGCGCATTGTGCTGCTTACCGTCATGGCCCGTCTGGCCACACTGACCACACCGCTCTTTGAGCTTGGGGGGCACGGCTTTTCAGCCCGCGACCTCATACTCATGGCCGGGGGCGTCTTTTTACTGCTCAAGGGCACCATGGAGCTGCACGACCGGCTCGAAGGCCACAGCGGCAGATACGCGGGTGAGACCGAACACCATGCCGGATTCTGGCAGGTCATTTTTCAGGTGGTGGTGCTGGACGCCGTATTTTCGCTGGACTCCATCATCACGGCGGTGGGCATGGTGGACCATGTCTCCATCATGATGCTGGCCGTGGTTTTTGCGATGGCCATCATGGTCATGGCCGCAGGCCCCCTGCTTGCCTTTATGGAGCGCCACCCCACAATCATTGTGCTGTGTCTGGGCTTTTTGCTCATGATCGGCCTGAGTCTGCTAGCCGACGGTTTGGGCTTCCATATTCCCAAGGGCTACATGTACGCGGCCATTGTCTTTTCCCTCATGGTCGAAATGTGCAACCAGTGGGCACTGCGCAACCGCCGCAGGCGTTTCAGCATGCGTGACATGCGCGAGTCCACGGCCCGCGTGATTCTGAACATTCTGGGCGGCAGCGCGCCCGGGCAGGGCGACACCCAACTCGACGCCGCCGCCCTGGCCGGTGAAACCAAGGAACTGCTGTTCGCGCCAGAAGAACGGGCCATGCTGGCCCGCGTCATCCGCCTTGGCGGCCGTACCGCCCGGTTCATCATGGTGCCGCGCCAGCGTGTAGGCTGGATAGACAGCAATGCCGACCGGGATACTGTGAGCCAACAGGCCGCGGCCTCGCGCCTGGCATGGCTGCCCGTGCTGCGGCGTGATACCGATGAAGTGCTTGGGGTGGTGCACCCCGGCGACATCCTTTTGCGTCAGGACGAACACCCCTCTGACAAATGGGATCTGAAAAACTTCATCCGGCCCGCCCCCACAATCTTTGAGCATACGCCCCTGCCCGTGATTATGGAGGACTTTCGCACCCACCCCACGCCACTGGCCTTTGTGCGCGATGAATACGGCAGCGTTGTGGGTGTCATCACCCCGGCGGAGCTTTTGAGCGTGCTGGCCGGGCAGATGGGCGACATGCCCGCCGGGCCCGAGGCCTGACGCCGCCCTGACGGCAGTTGGGTCATGCCGGGGCGGCTTACGGTTGACCTTTTTGCCAGTTGGCTTGGCATCAGCCTGCCCAAGCGCCTCGACAGCGCAACGCTGGCCGGATTTATTCTGGAGAGGCTTGGCCGCATACCTGAAAAGGGCGAGAGCCTGACGTATCAGGGCTGGAACCTGGAGATTACCCGTATGGACAAAAGGCGTATCGACGAAGTGCGCGCGGTGCGGCTTTTGCCAACCCCCGGTGTCAGTGGCAAGAAGGGCAAGAAGGGCAAATAGCGGCAGGCCCGCTACCGTGAGACAGGATCCCTGTTGCAAATCTGTTGACAAGGCCGGGTAAACGGCTGTAGCGTTAAAAACGGTATGACAATGTACGACACTTCTTTCTTCTTCAGCGGCATGATTTGCCTCGTTATGGTCGGCCTAGTAGTACGGGACCGATCTTTAGGCGCGTCATAAGCAGGGAAGAATAAAAGACATATCTGAACCCCGCCGGCGCGAGCTGGCGGGGTTTTTTTATACTCAAAAACCGCAAGCTCGCCCCAGCCAACGCAAAAGGAGCCTTGTGGCGATGTTACGTCTTTCTGGAGCCGAATTAACCATCCGCCTGCTTGAAAATCAGGGCGTTACCTGTCTTGCCGGTATTCCCGGCGGTTTTAACCTGCCTTTGTATGACGCCTTGGGGCGCCGTGATAAAATCCGGCACGTTCTGGCACGGCATGAGCAGGGAGCGGGCTTCATTGCTCAGGGCATGGCCCGTGTTTCTGGCCGCCCCGGCGTGCTCTTTGCCACCTCCGGGCCGGGCGCTACCAACACGCTTACGGCTCTGGCCGACGCCCGTATGGATTCTGTCCCCCTAGTCTGCATCACCGGGCAAGTGCCGCGAAGCATGATTGGCACCGACGCTTTTCAAGAGGTGGATATCTACGGCATGTCCATCCCGGCCACCAAACACAATTTTCTTGTGCGCTCCCCCGAAGAATTGCCAAGGGTTATTACCGAGGCTTTTTCCATCGCAGTGAGCGACCGCCCCGGCCCGGTGCTGGTGGATATTCCTCGTGACGTGCAGGTGGCCGCCACCGAGGTGGACTGCCTGCCCGAGCCAGCCAGGGCCACGTCCATGCCAGTGCCCGACAACGTCTCACTGGCCAGAGCGGCAGAACTTCTGAATACGGCCGAGCGGCCCCTGCTGCTGCTTGGCGGCGGCACCTCGTCGCCACACGCCGCCGCAGCCGTGCTGGAATTTATGGAGCAGCAGCATATTCCGGCTGTCATGTCCCTGCAGGGGCTTGGCGTTGTGCCCCATGGGCACGAGCTTGCCGTGGGCATGCTGGGCATGCACGGCGCGCGCGCGTCAAACATGCTGGTGGAAGAATGCGACGTGCTTGTGGTGGTGGGCGCACGCCTGGGCGACAGGGCCACCGGGCGGCTGGACAGTTTTTGTCCCACGAGCGGGCTTATCCATATTGATATCGACGCCACCGAGGTGGGCAAACTGCGCATGCCCCAGGTGGGCCTGACGGCAGACGCCACCGAAGCCCTGCGTGCACTGCTGCCCCTGGTGCAGCCGCGCAGGCGTGAAGCCTGGCTTGGGCGCGTAGCCGCGTGCAAGAGCGCGTACGGGCTGCGCTTTGACCGTGAAAAAGACATTCTTTCACCCTACGGCATCATCCGCCACGTGGCGGATATGGTGACCGACAAGGCTGTTATTGCCACAGATGTGGGCCAGCACCAGATGCGCGTGGCCCAGGCCTACCCCATGAGCAGACCGCGTCAGTGGCTGACCTCCGGCGGGTTGGGCACAATGGGTTTTGGCCTGCCCGCAGCCATCGGCGCGGCGCTGGAATTGCGCGGCGGCACGGCTGTTTGCTTTACCGGTGACGGCAGCCTGCTCATGAATATTCAGGAGATGGCAACCGCCGCTGAAACCGGGGCCAATGTAAAAATCATTCTGTGTAACAACAATGGGTTGGGACTTGTGCAGCAACAGCAGGATCTTTTTTTTGGCGGGCGGATCACCTGTTCTGCCTACACCACCCGCACCGACTTTGTGCGCATCGCCAAGGGGTTTGGCCTGCCTGCGGTCAGGCTCAATACAGAAAAAGACCCGCGCCGGGTGCTTAAACAAATGCTGCACCAGCCCGGCCCTTGCCTCGTTGAAGTGCAGGTGCGCGCAGAGGACAAGGTTTTTCCAATGGTGCCGCCCGGTGCGGCCAACAGCCAAATGATCGAGGGGGGTTCGTTATGAGCAGTTCCATCAAAAGCGCGCTTACCATGTTGCGCCTGAGTGTTAACAATCATCCTGGCGTCATGTCGCACATCTGCGGTCTGTTTGCCGGGCGTGCCTACAACCTTGAAGGGATTTTGGTCACCCCGGAAGCTGGCGGAGAAACCTGCCGCATGTGGCTGGTGGTCAAGGACGACGGCCGTATGGACCAGATTGTCAAACAGGTGCGCAAGCTGCACGATGTGCTGGATGTGCGGGTGGGGCAGGCGGAACCTGCCATCTTCAGCCGGTTGGCCGGGTGCCTTGAGTGCTGAAAAAGCTGGGGACGATGTAAAAAAGGCCCCGCGCACGTTGTCCGTGCGCGGGGCCGCTGAGTTGTCACTGGGCAGAGTTTTTAGCGTATTTTAAGCTTGAAGCGCCTGCCTGCCGGTCAAGGCACGTCTGCCTTTGCCTTAAACCTTGCTGCCTTCTGCCTTCATATCATTGATAAGGCGCTGCAAAACCTGTGACTGGCGCGCCAGTTCGGCCGTGGCCTGGGCAGCCTGCCCCATAGCTGAGGCCGTCTGGTTGGATATGGTGGCCACCTGCTCCACAGACCGGTTGATCTCTTCGCTGGCGGCGGACTGTTCTTCGCTGGCCGTGGCAATGGAGCGCATCTGATCGTTGGTCTGGTTTACCAGAGTCACGATGGCATGCAGGGTTTCGCCCGACTGGTTGGCGAGGGTGATGGCATCCTGAATGGTATTGATGGAGGCATCCACCCCATCCACGCTTTTGCGGGTTCCTTCCTGAATGCCACTGATGACCTGGCCCACTTCGTGGGTGGCTGTCATTGTTTTTTCGGCCAGTTTGCGCACTTCGTCTGCCACCACGGCAAAGCCCCGTCCGGCATCACCGGCGCGGGCAGCTTCAATGGCGGCATTGAGGGCCAGCAGGTTGGTCTGGTCAGCGATGTCTGAAATGACGCTCATGATTTGGCCAATGCCTTCGGCCTGTTGACTTAGAGTGTCCATATCCTGCTTGATTTTCATGCTTTGTTTCGACACACCGTCAATGCCCTGCACCACGCGGGCCACAACGTTGGCACCTTGCTGGGCCTGCTGATGGGCTTGCTCCGACATTTCTGATGCGTGCCCGGCGTTGCTGGCAACTTCACGCACGGTGGCGTTCATTTCTTCCATGGCGGTTGCCGTTTCGCTGACGCGATGAGACTGCTCATCGGCACCGCGACTGGACTGTTCGATCTGCGCCGAAAGTTCTTCAGATGCAGAGGTCATGATATCCACCACTTCTTCAAGCTGTTGGGCGGCCTGCATCATTCCCTCGGCCCTGGCACGCTCTGCAGCGGCCTTGGCGGTGTTCGCTTCTTGGGTGGCAATGTTGGCCTGCTCGGCCTGACGGGCCGCTTCAGCGCTTTTTTCGTCGGCTTCGGCGATTTTTTCTTTCATGGTGCCGACCATGTTTTGCATCACATGGTACACGCCACCGGCTGTTTTTTGCTGCCTGAAGGCCACATTGAGGTTGCCGCTCGCGATTTCACCCGCAACTTCGGCAAGGTAGCCGGGGTCTTCACCAAGCTGCCGCATGACATTGCGGGTGAGCAAGATGCCCATGGTGATGGAAAGCAGAATGCTCAAGCCCAGAGCCGCATACAGGAGCTTGCTGGCCGTATTGGCCAACTGGGTGTTACTGTCGGACAAGAGTTTGCCTTGTTCGATCTTGGAAGCCTCCAGATTATGAATGGCCTGCTGGTAGGCGGTGGCGATTTCTCTGCCTTTGACGCTCAAGTACTCGTAAGCCTCGCTGCGTTTTCCGGCATCAGACATGGCCATAATCTCGTCCGTTGCAATCCTGAACTGCTGCCGGCGGTTTTTGTATTCTTCATAAACGCTTCGGCCGTGTTCGGACATCAGGGTGGCTTCTACCTTTGCGCTGCTGGCGTCAATGGTGGTGCGGAGTTGCTTGATGAGGTTTCTGGAGCGCTCACGCATGGACTGCGCGTCAGAAGTAACAAAGTCGAGCAAGTTCATCCTGATGCGCTGAAAGCCTTCTGTCATTTTCAGCAGGTCTTCCATAGGCATGGTGGCATTCTTATACAAAAAATTGTCAGCCTCGGCCAAGTGGTTCAGCCTGTTGCTGGCAAAAAGACCTGTCAGCAGAGTAAGACACGCGCAGAAAAGAAATCCCATCAGAAGTTTTGTCTGCAATTTCATTATATTACCTCAATATTTGTACGTCAGTGCCAGACCGTAAAATGTATTCGTATGAATTATAAATCCTAACGGCAACTATGGCAGTTTGTTAAGGGTATTCGGTGATTCCATAATATCTTTTGACGATTTTATGTTTCAGAATACATGATTTCATGTTTTACAAGGCTCACTGCGGCGCGTAACAGCGCAATGTATGAGCATGGTTTTTGTGGACGTTTGCCCGGGCAGCCGTCAACGACCCCTCAAGGTCATGCAGCCTTTGCGGGTGCGGCATGCGCAGCGCCACAGTGTTCTGCGAGGCCGTAAAAGCGTTAGTACCCGCAGTTAGTTTGTACGCGCGCCATCGTGCTGCCGCAGGCTGCCGGGAGATATCGTTTTCAGCAAGGGGTGTTCTGATAGGCGATGCGTTCAAAGACCTTGCGGCGCGGCGTCAGGCTGATGTGATAGTACTGGTTTTGGGGAATATAGATATAGGGCACATCTTCGGTGCGTTGCCGCAAAAAAAGTGACAGCAATACGCGGTTGATGGCCTGGTGCCCCACAATGACCAGGGGGGTGTCGCCAGCGAGAAACAGGGCCCGGCGTAAGCCGCGCCGCACGCGCTCGCCCAAAAGTGCGTAGCTTTCTCCATTGGGATAGGGATAGGCGAATTTGTTGGCATTGCGCCCGGCGGTGACCTCAGGCCTCTTTTCGCGTATTTCGCTATAGAGCATACCCTCGCAGTCTCCGGCCCAAATCTCGTTAAATTCTTTAAAGGCCATAATGTGGGCCCCTGGGCGCTCGACCAGCAGCGGGGCGGCTGTTTCGTGCGAGCGCAATCGTGTTGAGGTGAAAACCCAGTTGATTTCTTTATGGCGCATGTGCTGAGCCAGGGCTTCGGCCTGGGCGCGCCCCTTGGCCGTGAGGGGCGGGTCGCCGCCAATACGGCCCCGTACATTAAATTCTGTTTGTCCGTGGCGTACGAGATACAGGCAATGCACCCATGCGCTGACCACAATTTCGCGTATGGCGGGATAGAAGGGCGATCCTTCGCAGGGGCGCTCGGCCAGAATGCGGTTGGCGGTGGAGTCCACACAGAGCCAGAATTTTTCTTCATCCAGCGATTCGTAGATGGCTTCATAGTAGCTTATGCGCTTCATGAAGCTTTGCAGGGCCTCTTCTTCGCTGTAGGCCGCGTATTCCGGCAAGGTGGTTTTGCGGCGGATGCAGGCATTGAGCAAGAGCTGGTCCTCGTTGACGCATTCGACAAACAGAACCGGGTGGTCTGTCAGCGTGCTCTCAATCATGCGGCGGCGGGCACGGCTGACATTGGTGGCGTCCAGAATGGCCACATCGCCGCCGTCAGCCAGCCAGCCACGGGCCAAATCCATATTGCGGCGGCAGATCATTTCACGGGCTTCGCGTCCCGCCGCATTGGAGGGATTGTAAAAGTCGGGGTTGGTGGACTCCGCACCCATCAGCGCCCGGCGCATGTCGCCGTTGTTGAAAAGCTTTGCCTGAATGCCCTCGGCAATAAGCCCGTCGCGGATGCGTCTGGCCAGCGTGGATTTGCCCCGGGCAGGCAGCCCCATCATGACTACATAAAGTTTTTGCATATGGTCTCCCCTTGTCAAAGTAAGCTATTAAACCCCAGAATAAAAGCAGGCATGCGGGCGCACTGCGTCGCACCACACCACAACATCCAGGAAGTAAGCATGAAAACTATCGGCCTGCTGGGCGGCATGAGCTGGGAAAGCACGGTTTCCTATTATCAGATAATCAACCGCGTGGTTAAAGAGCGGCTCGGCGGCCTCCATTCGGCACAATGTCTGCTGTTCAGTGTGGACTTTGCCGCCATTGAAGCCTGCCAGGCAAAAGGCCGTTGGGACGATGCCGCTGACATTCTGGCCGAGGGCGCGCGACGTTTGGAAAGGGGCGGGGCGGATTTCTTGCTTATCTGCACCAATACCATGCACAAGGTAGCTCCACAGGTGGCGGCAGCCGTGAGTATTCCTTTGTTGCACCTGGCTGAAGTCACAGCCGACGAACTGTTGCACCGAGGTATGACCAAAGCGGCCCTGCTGGGCACGCGCTATACAATGGAAGAAAATTTTTACAAGGGCGTGTTGCAACAGCGGGGCATTGAGGTGCTCGTTCCTGACGCCAAAGACAGGGCCATGATCAATGATATCATTTTTCAGGAGCTGTGCCTGGGGCGCATTGAGGATGCCTCGCGGCAAAAAATGTTGTCTGTCATAGACGGGTTGCGTGCGCAGGGCGCGCAGGGAATTGTGCTCGGCTGCACAGAGATCGGGTTGCTTGTGCGCCCGCAGGATTCTGAAGTTCCCATGCTGGATACAACGCTGTTGCACGCTGTCGCAGCGGCGGAGATGGCGCTCGCGTGATGCGCGCACTGCGGATTTATCTTTGCTTTAGTTTGGGCCGTCTGCGGCGCGGGCAGATGGGGGCCTGTTAGGGGCTGCCGCCCCTCCGAGGCCCCCTCTGCACTCCCCGGACAACCCCGCTGGGCTTTTCAGATTTATCCGTTTGGCGCGGCCTCTGGAGATTCCGCTTCTTTGCAGGGGGTCCCGTTTGGGGGCAGAAGAACCCCGTGCGTACTGAAGTAAAATAAAAATGTTGTGGGGGAGGAGCCCCTTTTACAAAAGGTTCCCTCCCCCACAACGCAATGCAAAAATCAAAAAGCTCTATTTCACTATAAGTTTTAAAAACCGTTTTTTACCGAGCTTTACCACATATTCGCCTGCAGGCAGGGGGGTTACTGCGTCTTCGCAGCGCTGGCCGTCGATGGCAAGCGCGCCTTCTTTCATGAGGCGCTTGGCTTCGCCACGGCTTTTGACCAGGCCCGCGGCCTCAAGAAAAACAGGCGGGGTGCTGTCTTCGCCGCTTTGGCACTGGTGTTCGGGCATGTCATCCGGCACGCCGCCGCCGGCAAAAACCGCGTTAAAGCCCTGCTGCGCTTCGTCGGCGTCTTTAGAGCTGTGGTAGCGGCTGACCATTTCGTGGGCCAGGGCTTCCTTGGCAGCCTTGGGGTGCACTTCACCGCCAGCGACGCTTTGCTTCAGGCTGGCGATGTCTTCGAGGCTTTTTGCGGAAAGCAGTTCGTAGTAGCGCCACATGAGATCGTCCGAAACGGCCATGACCTTGCCGAATATCTCTGAGGGGGCTTCGTCAATGCCGATATAGTTGCCGTAAGACTTGGACATCTTGCGCACGCCGTCTGTGCCTTCAAGCAGGGGCATGGTGAGAATGCACTGACTTTCAATGCCGTAATGGGCCTGAAGGGTTCGCCCGACCAGCAGGTTGAACTTCTGGTCAGTGCCGCCCATCTCCACATCGCTTTTGAGCGCAACGGAGTCATAACCCTGACAGAGCGGATAGAGAAATTCGTGGATGGAGATGGGGCGCTGCTCGTGAAAGCGTTTTTCAAAGTCGTCGCGTTCCATCATGCGGGCGACAGTGTAGCTGGAGGCCAG
>JAQVZK010000317.1 GCA_028708195.1 Desulfovibrio sp. | reverse complement strand
TGATTTTTATTGCTAAAAAAATCTTAAGTGCCAGTGGAATTACGTATTTCTGGCAAAAATTGTTCTGCATGGCTTGACAATTTTTCTACAAGCGTATAGACCCGCTAGGACTTTGGAATTCATTTTCATTTTTTTGGGGAATTCAGACGTCATTCAATGGCGGTGGCGGGCGGGTTCAAGCCAGGCAGTGGTGCCCGCTCAGGAACTGTCACAATCAGAAGCTCCAGGAAGGCGCGTATGAGCAATTTTTTCGGCACGATCATGTCCAGTGATCTGCAAAGTATTTTTTGCGCCTATTGTGGAGAGGGGAGGGCACTTGCATGAGTGAGACGAAAAGTTTGAATCATGGCGCGCACGGCCAAAAACTGCGAATTGCCCTGGCGGGCAATCCAAACTGCGGTAAGACTACGGTGTTTAACGGTTATACCGGTGCGCGGCAGCATGTGGGCAACTACCCCGGTGTCACCGTTGACAAGAAAGAAGGGCACATTACCGTCAAGGGCGAACGCGTCACAGTGGTGGACCTGCCCGGCACCTACTCCCTGACCGCGTATTCGCAAGAAGAGCTTGTGGCCCGAAAGGAGCTTGCCGGTGACAACGTGCAGGCCGTCATCAACATCGTTGACGCCTCTGCCCTTGAGCGCAACCTGCTGCTCACCGTGCAGATGCTCGAAATGGGCACCCCCCTTGTGCTTTCCTGCAATATGATGGACGAAGCGCGCACCTCTGGCGTGCACATTGATATGGATCGCCTGAGCACCTTGTTGGGCATCCCTGTCTTGCCGATGGTCGCCCGTACTGGCGAAGGCCTTACAGAGGCAATGGAAGCCGCTGTTGAGCTTTCCCGGGAAGGCAAACGCGAACCCATGCGTATTTCTTACGGCATTGAGCTTGATGAAGTTCTGCTTGAACTTGAAAAACGTATTGTTGCCGCAAGCCTGCTTACAGACCGCTACCTGCCGAGCTGGGTGGCGCTCAAGCTGCTTGAAGGCGATGATGTGATACTGGCTGAGGCGCAAAAAGCCGACCCCAAAACCACGGCCGAGCTTGAGGCCCTGCGCAAAAAAATTGCGGATCATGCCCGCACCACGCTCAACGCCAGCCTTGAATCCCTTATCACCGACCACCGCTACGGCTATATCCGCAGCATCCTGCGTGACGGCATTTTTCAGCAGGACCCCGGCAAGGATCGCCTGGCCCTTTCTGACAGGCTGGACAAAGTGCTCACCAACGCGCTTTTTGGCCCCCTGATCATGATTGGCGTGCTCTATTTCATGTTCTACGTCACCTTTGAGGTGGGCGCGTATCCTCAGGGTTGGGTAGAAGACGCCTTTGGCTGGCTTGGGGGATTTTTTGGCGACGTCATGCCTGACGGGCTTGCCAAATCATTGATTGTTGACGGTATTATTGCCGGTGTGGGCGGCGTAATCAGCTTTGTACCGCTGATTCTCATCATGTTTGTTCTGATTTCCTTTATGGAAGACAGCGGCTACATGGCCCGCGTGGCCTACATGATGGACCGTATTTTTCGCTTTTTTGGCCTGCACGGCGCTTCGGTCATGCCCTATATCATTTCCGGCGGTATCGCTGGCGGTTGCGCCATCCCCGGTGCCATGGCCACACGTACCCTGCGCAGCCCCAAAGAAAAACTGGCAACCCTGCTCACGCTGCCCTATATGGCCTGCGGGGCCAAGCTTCCGGTTTTTCTGATGCTGGCGGGCGCTTTCTTTCCCGATGATGCGCCCACGGTCATGTTTCTCATCATGCTTGTGGGCTGGGTTATGGCTCTGTTGGTGGCGCGGCTCTTGCGTTCCTCCATCGTCAAGGGCGAGGCGACTCCCTTTGTTATGGAGCTGCCGCCCTATCGCATGCCCACCCTGTTCAGCCTGCTGCTGCATTGCTGGGAACGCGCCTGGATGTACCTCAAGAAGGCCGGTACCGTTCTGGTGGCCATTTCCATCATCATTTGGGCGGGCATGACCTTTCCCAAAATGCCTGAAGAAATGGCCGCGCCCTATGAACAGAAGATCGAACAGCTTGAAAAGCAGATTGCCACTTACCCCGAAGGCGCAGAACAGCTTGCCGCGCTTGAGGAAGAGCTGACCGGCGTGCGCGACGAACTGGGCGAAGAAGAACTGGCGTATTCCATCGCTGGCCGTCTGGGCAAGGCTATTGAACCCGCCACAAAGCCTGTGGGTTTTGACTGGCGTACGGATATTGCCCTGCTGGCAGGCGTTGCCGCCAAAGAAGCCATTGTGTCCACTCTGGGTACTGCCTATGCCATTGGCGAACAGGACCCCGAAGACGCCGCACCCCTGGCCGAACGCCTGAAGGCCGACAGCAACTGGTCAAAGGCTACCGCGCTTTCACTCATGCTTTTCGTGCTCATGTACTCTCCCTGCTTTGTGGCCCTTGTGGTTATCAAGCAGGAGGCGGGCAGTTGGGGCTGGCTGATCTTCAGCATGATCTTCAACACGGCTGTGGCCTATGTGGTCTCTATGGTGGCCTACCAGGTTGGCCGGTCTGTGTGGGGGTAGTGTGATGGCTTCGGCCTGCCTTGTCCCGCCACCACTTTTAGTCCTTTGAGGCTTGGGCGGGTTTGGGCAAGCTGTGCCGCCTGAGGGCGGAAAAAACAAAAACCTAGTGACGAGCTTAGTATCTGCCCGTGCCGCGCCTTGACAAAGGGCTTGCGGCACGGGCATTGTTTTTGACATTGGCACTGCGTCAAGCGCTCACTTTGAGGCTCAGGTCGTGCACTGGGGTGTAGGATGATCCGTACTTTTTGTCTCAGCCTTATCCTCTGCCTTTTCTGGGGAATATCCTCGGCTTTTGCCTGGGATGCCTGGGTTGTTCGGGTAGAGGACGGCAATACCGTTTCTGTCAGCAGATCGAGTAACAGCGCAGATGCTGACACCGTGTTGCGGTTTTATGGCATAGACGCC
>JAQVZK010000030.1 GCA_028708195.1 Desulfovibrio sp. | reverse complement strand
ACCCGAATACCCAGAATGCCCTGCTTACTCTGCCGGGGCACTGTGAAGACCAGTTGGCGCTGCAAATGGCCCGCCGCCTGGCAAATGCACTGAACTGCACAGTTTGCGTGAGTGCCGGCATTCATTTTGATTGTATCACCAAAGAAGAAATAGAGCGAGTACTTGACCTTGCCCATACCCTCACAGAACGGTGTGTGGCACGGTTAAAGCTGACTGCGAAGGATGGCAAATGCTGACGGTAAAAGATTTGGAAAAGTTAGAAACATATATAAATTCAGGCCAGTTGGAAGAAGACTTTAAAGACGGTTGCGAAAATGACCGTTTTTATCTTCTTGAGCTGCTTGAAAAAATAATGGATGTGGCCGAGTTGGCCGATGCCACAGCAACGCGGCTTATATTCCGGGGTCTGCCGATGCCATTGCCCCCTTCTGCGCAGGGAGGGGAAGGCGACGGGCAGATGCAAGGCTCATAAGCAGCGAAAAAACCAGGCCGGCAAAACTCCAGTCATTGACGCCGGTAAATGCGGCCGTCAAGCCCAGCAAGCCCCCGCCCAGGATGGCAGTTGCCATGCCCCAGGGGTGAAAATGCGCCTTGTTGTGCAAGAGCATGCCCACAAATACGGGGGGCACCACACCGCACACATAGATATCATTGGCCATTAGCAGCAGGGAGAGAATCCCCTTGCCCGGTAAAGCCAGAACAAGCCCCATTATGCCTAAAAAAATCAGGCAAAGGCGGCAGGTCATGACCCCTGGGCGGCGCAAAATATCGTTGCTGCACACAGAGGCCGCAGTAAGCAGGCACGAATCCGCTGCCGAAAATACGGCGCTAAAAATACCCAGCAGAATAAGCGTTGCCGCCCATGACGGCAGATGCGCCAGCAATGCTGTGGTTAAAACCTGTTCTGGCGGGGTACCCGCAGGTACAAGATCACGGCAGGATATGCCAAGCGCCACAATCAGCGCGGCTGTAAGCGTAAGCCCCACGGCGGCCATCAGCCCTCCCCTGCGCGCTGCCTGTTCGTTGCGGGCAGTGAGCAGGCGACCAAAGAGCATAGGGCATACCACATAGCTTCCGCCAAGAATCAAAAGAAAATAGCGCAGTTTTGATACGCTAAACTGCTCATTGAATATTTCAAGTTTAACCGTGGCAAGCGCCTGCCCGCCCCCAAGGTGGAGTGTGAGCAGAAGTGCCACCATAAGCGACAGCAGCAGAATGCTGAACTGCCAGAGATCGGTTTTCATCACCGAGGCCTGACCGCCCGCCAAGGTATGACCAACCAGCACGATTGCGCCCACAAACATAGCCACATTTTTATCAATATTCGCCAAGGGTGCTATGATGGTGGCCAAGGCACTGAACTGGGCCGCTAGAATGGCCAGCCAGGCCGTGACAATGATGACAGAGGCCAGCGCCCGGCTGGGCGCGCCAAGAAATGTTGTGAGCATTTCTGGCATGGTCATGGCACCGCTGGCGCGTACTTTGCGGGCCAAAAAAACACTTAATAGAATCAGCCCAAGTGAACCTGACATCAGCCACCAGATGGCAGGAGTGCCCACCTGCCACGCCAGTCCGGCCATTCCCATTGTGGCGGAACCGCCCACGCAGGACGCAATGATGGACAAGGCAACCAGCCGTGCCGAACTGCTGCGTCCATTGACAAAATACGTGTCCCTGTCGGGGCTGCGTCGTGCTGTTAACCAGGCGTGCAAGAACAGCACCGCAACATATACAAGCAAAAAAATCATGACAGATGCGCTCCCTGACGCAAGGCTTCTTCCACTGCTGCACAGAGCCTGAGCGCATCTTCTTTGGGTGTCACATAGGGCGGCATGATGTAAATAAGCCGGTTAAAGGGGCGCAGCCATACCCCCATATCCACAAAAAATTTCTGCAGCGAGCGTGTGTTCACAGGCTCCAGCATTTCAACCACCCCAATGGCACCAAGTATCCGCACATCGGCAACCCCCGGCATATCCCGGCAAGGCGCAAGACCTTCATGCAGCGCAAGTTCAAGGCCGTGGACCTGCTTTTGCCAATCACCGGATGCAAGCAGATCAAGGCTGGCGCAAGCTACAGCGCAAGCCAGGGCATTGGCCATGAAGGTTGGCCCGTGCATGAAAACGCCATTGTCCCGGCAGATCCCCTCAGCCACACGGCCAGTGCAAACCGTGGCGGCCAGCGTAAGCATGCCGCCCGTAAGTGCCTTGCCGCAGCAAAGAATATCAGGGGGTACCCCCGCCCATTCAGCGGCAAACATCTTGCCTGTGCGGCCAAAGCCCGTGGCAATTTCGTCAAATATCAGCAGAGTGTCGGCCTCGCGGCACAATTGGGCCAGCCCGCGCAGGTATTCAGGGTGGTAAAACCACATGCCGCCTGCCCCCTGCACTATGGGTTCAAGTATAACCGCTGCTATTTCCTTGCCGTGCGCTGTCAGCATCTGGCGGGCATCATTGAGGCATGCGGGGTCAAAGGGCTGATCAAAGCGGCACGAGGGACGCTCCATAAAAAGCTGCTCTGGCAGCATGGCCGAAAAAAGGCTGTGCATCCCGGTCACGGGGTCGCAAACAGACATGGCCCCTATGGTGTCGCCGTGGTATCCCCCACGCGGGGTCAAAAAGCGGGTGCGCTGCGTCTCGCCACGGCTTTGCTGGTACTGAAGAGCCATCTTCAAGGCAACCTCAACCGCAACCGAGCCAGAATCCGCAAAAAATACGCGCTCAAGTCCTTCTGGCAGCACCGCAAGCAGCCGCTCGGCCAGAGCCACAGCAGGCTCATGCGTAAGGCCGCCAAACATCACGTGTGGCATACGCCCGGCCTGAGCATGCAGAGCGTCAAGCAAACGGGGATGATTGTAGCCATGTATGGCCGCCCACCAGGAAGACATGCCGTCCACAAGTTCTTTACCGCCAGCAAGTACCATGCGGTTGTTGTATGTGCGTTTAACGGCATTGAGGCGTGGAAGGGACGTGGCTGACGCATAGGGATGCCAGACCGTGCGCCTGTCGCGCTGCACAAGGCTTTCTTCTTCCGACAGGTGCCCAGTGAGTTTTTTTTGTCCGGCCCCCGGCCAATTGCTGGCCATGCGCTCTGCCAGTGGCCCGAATTGGCAAGCCAGTGCTTCCCACCCGGCCTGGTCCAGCGTCTCAAGCCGAGGCACTTCAATCAGGGGAGCATCGCAGCCAAGGACGCGGAGTTTTTTTTGCAAAATACGGGCATTGTCTGCCAGCATATCCGCCACGTCCACCCCGGGGCAGCCCTTGGCCGGGTCAGGGGCTGGCACAAGAGCGAGCCCCACAAGGGACAGGCCACGGTGCAGCAGCGCTGCAACAGAAAGCAAAATATGGTTGAGGCCACCAAGATAGTTGCCGCCCACAAGCAAAACAGGCAGCCCCAAGATGGCCATAAGGTCCAGCATGTCCTCGTCTTCGTTCAGAGGCACATGCAGCCCCCCAGCGCCTTCCAGCAGAAGCGCACTGGCTTGCAGGGCATCCCAGTGGGTGAGGATATCATGACACAGGTTTTGACAGTCCAGCCGCATATTTTCTTTGGCGGCGGCAAGATGGGGTGAGGCGGGCAAGCCAAAACAGTGGAGCACGGCCGAAGCATGCAAATGCTCCAAAGGCCGTATTCCTTCAAGAGCCTTGCTATAGACGGCTGCGTCTGACAGGGAGGAAGACGCTACTTCCGATGCCAGAACCCCGGTTTGCACCGGTTTGACAGCCTGCACGGCACATCCGGCCTGCTGCAGCGCGCGCAATAACGCGCCCGTGCACACGGTCTTGCCCACATCAGTACCTGAACCAGCAACAAAAATTCCCTGCAGCGGCCTGATGTTAGAGATCAAAGAGCCATCAGCACAGGTTGTCACAATCAATCTCCAATCCAAGATCACCAATCATTGCAAGATCTTCAACCAGTCCCCGTCCGTTAGTGGTAAGATAGTCGCCAGTCATAAGCGCATTGGCACCAGCGGCGAAGATTTCATGTTGCCTTTGCCCAAGCACAAGAGGCCTGCCACCGCAAACCCGCAAGGTGGCCGTAGGCAGAATGTGCCTGAAAAGCGCTATGATACGCAGGGCTTCGTTTGCAGAAAGAGGTTCACGACTGGCAAGAGGCGTTTCAGGGTGCGGGTGAAGAAAATTGACAGGCACATGCCCTACTCCCAACTCCTTGAGGCTGAAAGCAAAATCAATGCGATCCTGCCAACTTTCACCAAGGCCAAAGAGGCCGCCTGTGCAGGCCGTCATGCCAACTTGATGCACGCGCAGCACAGTGTCTTTGCGTTCGTCCCAGGTCTGGGTCGAACATACGTTGGGGTAGTATTGGCGGGATGTTTCAAGATTATGGTGAAATCTGTCAAGCCCGGCAGCAGTCAACGCTTCAAGCTGCGCGGCACTGAGCCTGCCAAGGGAGGCGCAAACGCGTTTATGCGCATGCTCGGGCAGGGAATGCAATACTTCAAGCAGACGTTGAAATTCCTCCCCACTGAGCGCGCCCCCGCTGGTCACAACGCCAATGCGGGCCACAGGCAGCTCAACCAGTGCCATAATGCGTTCGCGCAACTCATGCGCTGGCAGCAAGGGGAAAATATCAATGGGGGTATGGTTGTGCCTGCTTTGCGAGCAAAACCGGCAATCCATGCCGCAGTTTCCACTACGTGCGTTAATAATGGCGCAAAGCGCCACCTTGTTGCCAAACGTGGCCGCTCGAAGTTTTGATGCACTGGCGAACAGCTCTTTTTCTGGAAGTGACAGAAGCTCCAGTGCTTCAGCAGAAGTATTTGCGTTTGAAAATAACGTCATGGCGCGATCCTGAAACCTGAGATAGCACAGTGTGAAGCGTGCTATGGATTTTCAATACAGTTACTTTGAAGATACAGGCCGTTCTGAACACACCAATGTTGCGCCCAGAACAGCCTGTTCAAAAAAATGATGAAGCGAAAAAACAATCATAAGAGCCGCTGTGGCCTTTATCAGGCCAGCCTGCCCCCATAATGAAAAGCCCGCCTGAGCGGCGGGCCTGTAAGCTACTGGACTTTACGCCTCTTTTCCCACAGCTTCATGTCCTTCATCTTTTTTCTGCGTTCGCGCTGAAGGGCTTTGCAAACAAGGGGAGCGTCTTTCTTGAAGCCCCACTTTTCGCGATATTCAGCCGTGGTCATGGTGTGGCCGGCGAGGTGACGCTTGGTCAAAATCTTAAAGCTTTTACCACATTCAAGGCAGGTAACGGATTTTTCTTTAACAGACTTGCGGGCTTCTTGAGCCATCTCGAGGCTGTCCATTTCAGCCGGAGTTTCACCTTCGGCCACGGCGCGGATGCCAAGAGCGACCCTCTGAATGAAGGTAGCAATTTCTTCTTCGCTCATCACACGCACACCGGCCTGTGCCCTGGTGATCTCCAGAGCTTCTTTCAAATAGTCGTCCATAGTTACCCCTTAGGTCATCTTTAATGATCCGCCAAACGCGCAACAGTGGGGGGCGCGCTTATATAAAACACAGATCTGTTTTTTATCCACAATCCCAATTGGGCGAACATACACAGGGCTTATTATTTCGTCAATGTACTATTGCGTTATTTAAAAATCAGTATACTAACATTCTTGTAGGTATTTTGCTCATATTGGCTCTAATGGTGCAATAGATTCGCAAATTTCACATGGAATATTATGATTCAACGCACAACGGCCTTTCAAAACACCAGTTTTAAAAGGCCGTTGCCAGAGTCTTTCGCTGCAATAAAAACTGATTATTAATAATAAATCAGTTGCCCTTAAAGAGATCAAACCGTGATACAGTACCGAGGAAGCGTTGATCCATAAATTGCCAGTTGACGTTTTTAAGATATGTATCTGTAAATCCTGTCAAACTGGTGGGCACCTGGCCAACCACAAACACATTTCTTGCGCGGGCCTCAAAAGCCTTTAACTGGTCTGTCTGGGCAATGGTCAACACATCAAGAAAGGCCATTTGCGCAGGGAGGGGCTCCCTGTACTCCAGTATAATCTTGTCAGCATTAAAGTTGAAACGGGCCGTAAAGCCACGGACAAGCCAACGCACTGGCGGCGTATCGGGCTGTATACCTGCCAGAAGCATGAAGGGGGCGCGGGCACCGTCAACAATAAAGGTGCTGGCTAAAAATTCGGTTTCACCAATTATTTCTGTTGCGTGATCAACACTGAAAGGAGGCGTGGAATCGCTGTTCCAGTACCAGCTTTGTGGCAGCTCAGCCTGCGCCACAATTGCTATAGGCGATTGGGGGGTACCCTGCCCATAGGCTGCCAGCCATACAGATACGGGCAATCCGCCCATGACGCTTGTCCAGGTGAGGTTGCATTGCCCCTGCCCGCCCGCAAGCAATGGCATGTCTTTTACTGTCAGGCTAATGGCGGGACGCGCCGTTGACACATAGACAGGCCCAACCATGCCGCGTTGCAAACCTGCCTTGCAGCCGGTAACAAGCGCCATCAGCAGCACGACAAGACAAAGTAGACGCAAATTTTTCATACTTTCCTCTTTTGTCATTATTCATTACCGACATTCTGACTAAAAGCGCACATCGGCATAAAGTTCATGAGAGAATTTTTACCTTGAAATGCTCGGCGACTGCGCAACAAACACCTGCCGGGTCGCTTGCGCCGCGTATTTGCGCGCTCAAGCGCCATAACGGGTATATCTTGCCCCTTGAGAAGGGTGATCCTTAAAGGCAATCTGCTCAAGGCGTGGCAAGCATATGCCATGCCGGTGGGGCTGGCAACGCGCAAAGGCAAAGTGATGCCCTCAACCCCATGTTACCTTTATCAAAACAAGGCTGTAAAGAAAATGCTATTGAGGGGCGGGTGTGCCCTGGTTCTGGGCGGGTTGTTGCCCCGCCGGAGCTTGCGGGGCAGAGCCTCCGCCAGGCAGATAGTTTTGCAGGTCGCGTGAGACCTCAAAGGTGCGCAACTCTGCCGCAGCGGCCTGGGCAAAGGGCGAGTTGGGGTAATTGTGTACAATATCCTCCAACAAGGCCTGCGCGCGCGCTGCGTCGCCAAGTTTGCGGTAGAGCCGAGCCTCACGAAATCTCAGCCCAGGGTACTCGGGAGACTGCGCCGGTGCGTAAGCATTATAGCGCTCAACCCATTCAAGAGCCTCAGGCACCCGGTTGGCCACTTCGCTGATATCCATCAGCGCTGCCAGGGCATCCTTGATCCGTTGCGGGTCGGCCTTGTCTGAGCGTTCGTCCTGCAGCAGCGTAAAAAGCTCAAGAACTTTACGGTTCAGCTCATAGGCGTTTTTGATGTCCTTTCTCTTTTCTGCGTCCTGCGCCAAAAAGTACGCAGCATACGCCCGCTGATAGAGAGGAATATCTTGCCGGTCAACCAGTTGTGCCCACATGGCCAGTGCCGGGCCAGAGAGATTGAGATTCTGGGCGGACAGGGCCAGGGCATAGTCAAGCTGGTTCCGCAACTGCTTGTTCATGGGCCAGGTAGAAACAAGCCTGCCAAGATCAAGCACTTTATCCCATGCACCAGCCTTGAGGTAACGGTTGAAAAATTCGGTAAAGGCCGCTTCCCCATAGTTGGGGTCCATAGGACTTTTCAAAAAATCTGCCAGCATCGCCAGAGCCGCAGCGTCATCACCGCGCTCAAGCAGGCCCTGCGCAAGAACATACCGCATGCGTGGGTCAGGGGCACCATAGCGCTCGCGCACCAGAGGAAAACCATTCCAGAGAATAAGAATGCGCCCGTAGTTGCGTTCAGCCAGCGAGTTGGTCAGCTCCTTCTGAAAAGCCTCCCAGATAAGATCGCGGGCTTCAGGAACATTGGCATTGTCAGGGTAGGCATCAATAAAATCTGCTGCCTTGCCCATAGCTTCAGTGTATTTTTTATCCCAATAAAGCCACATTGCCTCTTTAAGGCGAGCCAGAACAGCCTCAGGAGCAGTATTTGATGTCGCTGCAAGGTCTGTATAAACCTTCCACAGTGACCCACCATCAGCTCTGGCAAATACAGAGCTCATTTTGTTGTACGTAATGGGCGAATCGTAGATTCCTTTTTCCGCCAGACGCAACTGGGCCACAAAGCCCGGTGAAGATCCCGCATACTGACGCTCGACGTAACGGTAGACAAACTCTGCGGTGGGCCAGACGCCCTGCCGCGCGTACATATCCCCCAATTCGAGCAAAAGCGCGTCATTGCCCGATTGGGCTGGAACAAGGTTATAGTAGAGCCAGTACAGGCTTAAAGCTGTGACAATTTTGCCCAATGCCTTGTCGTTGTCAGCCTGCAAAAGCAAAAAAGCGGGTTTGTCTATATAGTAACGCGGCCAGCGTTTACTTATAAAATCGAGGATAAGTTGGGCATTTTCAAATTTTTTCTGGTTGGACAAAGCCTCAGCCAAGCCCACAGAAGCTTCCTGCAGATAGGAGGATTCAGGGTACTTGTCCAAAACAATGGAAAAAGACTGTTCTGCGCGCTCGTTGAGTCCACGCTTCAACTGTACTTTGCCAAGGCTGGTAAAGCCCTGAGCAACACCGGGATAATCCGGATAGCGGCGCAGCAGAGCCACAATATATCCGCCCGCATCCACCAGGTTTCCGACATTGACGTTGGCCAAACCAAGGCGCAGCAAAGCCTCAGGCACACGCGAGGAACGCAGGTTGGCATTCATTGCCTCGCTGGTGGCCGAAATAATGGCTTCATACCCGGCAAGGGGATTGTCCGCATAGCGTGCCCACATGCAGTCACTAATGTAATATAATGCTTTTTCAAGCAATTCAGGGCTGACACCCGGAAGGTTTTTGAGCTTTTCCAGTTGAGGCAGCGCTTCAACATACTTCTGTTCACGCAAGAGCCGCTCGGCTTCTTCCATCACAACTTCAGGCTTGATGGGTTTGTCTACGGGGTTGCCCTGCTCGTCCACATAGAGCACAGGACGGTCTTCCGGCTTTTTGGCGGCCTCTTCGGGCGGCTGCTGACCAGATGGCAGCCCCACGGTCTGCCCGCTTACCTTGCCAGACACGCTGCCCGACTGAGCAGCCTTGGCAGGCTCACGCGAACCAGGCTGGGCAGTGTTTTCCGCAGGGTGCAAGATGGACTGGGCAGGAGCAGGTGCCGGTTGAGAAGCCGGGGCTGTTACTTGTGCCTTGACGGACCCACCCGTCGATGTTTGCCCGTTATTTAACTGTTGACCTGAAGCCGCTGAGGGTTGCACGGCGTTTTCAGAAGATTGAGCGGGATTGGGAGAAGCAGGGCTGGCCCCATCAGAAGAACCCACAGGTGCAACGGTGCCAGTGGCGGAGGAACCAACAGTGCCTGTGGCAGAAGAATTAACGGTGCCTGTGGCGGAGGAACCAACGGTACCGCCAATTTGCTGCGTCACCTTATTGGAACTTTGCGACGATGATGCGTCTGGCGTGCCAGTGCTTTGCGCAGTATCACCGGTTGCAGCGCCAGGCTTGGACTCTGTAACAGTTGAAAGAGCCTTATTTTCGGGCCAGTCCTCCGGCCCACCGGTGTTCACCCGGCCAAGCACGGTTTGGCGATCAACCATGCCGCCCCGATCACCAAGATTTTGCGTGGCTGTTGGCGCTGGCAGGGCCGAATGGGCCGGTTGGGATGGCCGCTGGGCTGCCAGAGCTTCAGACAGCCCCCAAAAGTCCCAAAATCCTCTGGCGGGCTTTTCAGAACCGGAAGGGAATGACTCGTTTGCAGCATCCCCCCCGCCAAGGCTCACCAACTGTAGGAAACTCAAAGAAGATTCAGCGCCAAGCTTCTGGCGCAGAACATTTGACAGGCTGTCAGCAGGCGTAAACGACGCCAGCCCAGACCAGGCAGAAACGGGCTTGTCACTCCCGATGTCCGCTGGCGAAGCATCAAAGCCCGCGCTGTAGGCATTGGGCTTGTCGGCCTTTGCATCCGCATGCGCCACTTGCCGTGAATTGTTCTCAGGACCAGATTGAACAGAGGCCCCAAAACCAGCGGCAAAAAATTCTATGTCCAGCCTGTCTTGCGCCGTACGGTGAACAGCGTGCCCAACAGTACGCAGCGAAAGCAACATGCGCACATGATTATCAACAATGCCAACACGTTCAAACAAAGACCCAGAGGGAGGCAGTGGCCCTTCCTGCGCAAGCAAAGGCGCAAGTGGCGAAGAAGAGTTAAGGTAAAAGATTAAGGAGTTGTCTCCGGCGCGAACCAGGCTACCAGACTGCGCGGGTGCATCAAACTGCAAATGCAATGTTTCAACGCCCGTTTGCGGCGTTGACCATCTCCACGTGAGGGCATGCGCGCCAGAAACCAGCGTGGCAAGAGCGCCCAACGCCAAAAAAAAGACACAAAGTGTCCGCCTCAGACAATGCAGGCCCGATCGGAGATTGAAGGCAAAGCCTTCGCTTGTGAGGAGAAGAAGCTGGGCGATGCCAGTGTGGATCTTTTTATTCACGTACACTTCGCAGAATGTTTGCAGCTATTGAAACTACAAAAACATGCAAAATAAGTGCCACTAGGCGCTACGTTTTTTTAGCTTTTCTATGAGTGTTGTGCGCTTGATGCCCAAAAGTTCGGCAGCCTGGTTTTTAACGCCCTCTGCCTTGATCAGCGCTTCATCAATAAGACGCCCTTCAACTGCGTCAAGAAAATCCTTGAGGTTCAAGCCCTGGACCTCAAGCACAGCCAGGTCTGGCCACACGAAGCTCCCTGAGCCCTGCTGCGCGGTAGAAACTAGCTGCCCTTCCGGGGCTTCGGCTGATTTTACAGTTTCTGCTGCAGCAAAAGCTTCTTTACCGGGCTCTTCACAGCAATCGGCTGCCGTTTCAACAGCATCTTCCTGAACCTCGGGCAAATCGGCAATATCGCCAACCTGATCAAGGATTTTTCTTGGTAAATCATCCGGGTGAACAATATCCTCGTCCACAAGGATGCTCAGCCGCTCCATAAAATTCTCAAGCTCACGCACATTGCCCGGCCAGACATAGGCAGCCAGCACACGGCGGGTATCCGCAGAGAGCGTAAGGACGGGGCGCTTCTTTTTGGAGCAAAAATGATGCAAAAAATATCTGGCCAGCACAAGCACATCGCCACCCCTTTCTCGCAAGGGCGGCAAATGTAAGGGGATGACGTTAAGACGGTAATAGAGGTCTTCTCTAAAGCGCCCTGCGGCAACTTCTGTTTCAAGGTCACGATTGGTGGCTGCCACAATGCGCACATCCACCTTTTTGCAACCGCTGCCACCAACCCGCTCGATCTCTTTTTCCTGAAGTACACGTAATATTTTGACTTGAAGGCTCAAGTCCATTTCGCCAATTTCGTCAAGAAAGATGGTGCCCCCGTCCGCCACTTCAAAGCGGCCAGGCCGAGAGCGAATGGCATGGGTGAAAGCGCCCTTTTCGTGCCCGAAAAGCTCACTTTCCAACAGTTCTTTGGGGATGGCTCCGCAGTTGATGGGCACAAAGGGTTTGTCATGACGGCCGCTGTTGGAGTGCAGCGCACGCACCAGCAACTCCTTGCCTGTTCCCGATTCCCCGGTTACAAGCACGGTGCTGTCTGTGGGGGCAACCTTGCCCAAAACTTTAAATACTTCAACCAGGCTTGTGCTCTGGCCGATTATGCCGCTCTTGTTCAACTCCATGAGTACTTCTCCACCGATAATCCTTTCTTGTGTCAATACACTGACGCGAAAAGGATTACCAGTAAAAAAGCTGTTTGAACTTTAGGTTCTTATACAGCACCCTGCATCGCATGACTGAACATACCGCCCGCCATACTTCTGCGAGGGGTTTTCCCCCTTGCCCGCTGGACACAGAACGCCAGTCTCTTCTTGCTGCGCTGAACGCAAGCTGCAACCTTGTTCTTGGCGCAACCCCCGGCGCAGGTAAAAGCAGCCGGGTTCCGTTATGGCTGCTGGATGCTCCCTGGCTCAAGGGCCGTAACATAATTCTGCTTGAACCCCGCAGGGTCGCCGCACGCGCGCTTGCCAACTATATGGCTTCACTTCTTGGTGAAAAGCTCGGGCACAGCGTTGGCCTGCGCATGCGGGACGAAAGCCGCATCAGTCACCACACGCGCATTGAAGTGGTAACTGAAGGCGTACTTACACGTTTGTTACAGCAAAACCCCGACCTGCCGCGCACAGCCTGTGTACTGTTTGACGAGTTTCATGAACGCTCGCTCACTGCAGATACCGGCCTTGCACTCTGCCTTGAAAGTCAGGCTGTCTTGCGTCCTGATCTGCGCATTCTTGTCATGTCCGCCACACTTGATATGG
>JAQVZK010000316.1 GCA_028708195.1 Desulfovibrio sp. | reverse complement strand
AAAAAAATCATCCGCGCGCGTGGCCGGAAAAATTTCGTCCAGAAAGGTCTGATCCAGATTTTGCGAAGTCACGCACTCCCCCATCAGGCTATGCGATACGCTGTCATTGAAATAAGACGATGGTTATTCGGATTTATGCTGCCCCGTAGCGGGGTGCGTTTTGGTCTGCTGCTTGTGCCCGTATGGCTTCACTGCATCAGATTGCGCAACTGGCTGTTTTCAATACACACATCCTGCCGAGGCAGATTGTTCCAGTCAAAGGCTGGCAGAAGCTCAGCCGGGCTGACGGCCCGCGCAGAGACATTCAGACCAGCCAGCATGCCAAGCAGCCCCACTATACGGTGTGGGGTAACCCCCTGTTCCCGCAGATACCGCAGAGACAGACTGTTATGGCGCTTGGCCAGCCGCGCTCCTTCTTCGTCAAGAAGCAAAGGCACATGAGCATAGGAAGGCGCACCATAGCCCAAGAGATGGAGAAGCGCAATCTGGCGAGGAGTGGACGGCAGTATGTCCCGTCCGCGCACAACCTGATTGACTCCCATAAGGGCATCGTCAACGGCGACGGCGAGCTGGTAGGCCACAACGCCGTCCGAGCGGCACAGGGCAAAGTCGCCACCGCAGTCAGAAAGGGAAAAAGTTTGCGGTCCAAGCAGCATGTCGTCAAACGATATGGGCTGTTGCGGGCAACGCAGGCGAATGCTGGCCCGTCGTCCGTTGGCAATCCTGGCCTGAACCTCTTTTTCATTCAGGTTGCTGCAGGTGCCCGGGTAGGGCGCGCCCGCGTCGTCAACATGCGGAGCCGCTGCGAGCTGGCGCAATTCTTTACGGGTGCAGAAACAGGGATAGGTCACGTTTGCTTCTGCCAACTGCTTCAGGGCCTTGTCATATATTTTGCTGCGGTCACTTTGGGTGTAGGGGCCTGATGGGCCGCCCACATCCGGGCCATAGTCCCAATCAAGCCCAAGCCAGCGCAGGTCTTCAAGAAGGTGCGCAGCGTACTCTGGCCGGGACCGTTGTGGGTCGATGTCTTCAAGACGCATGACAATCTGGCCGTCTTGCGAGCGTACGGCCAGCCAGGCAAGCAGAAAAGCCCAGGCATTACCCAGATGGAGATAACCTGTGGGGCTTGGCGCAAGCCTGCCGCAAGGGCGTGATGATTGACGCATGACTCTTGGATTTGGTTTGGCGGGCAGCAGGGCTGCCTGTGCCTGTAACTATGGATGTTATGACATGGTGGCTGCAGTCATATCTTTTTTGATGCGGCGCGGGCTGGCTTGGGCTTGCCGTAGTGGGGCCGCTCTGGCCGCCATTGGCGCATCATATTTGGTGTTGCGGTGGCAGGCTTGCGTACGGGCAATAATGACGATGCGTTGCACACGCGGCTGCACAGCTTGGCAATTTTGGTTTTGCGCGCATTGAGGCGGGGTACGCATACCCCGCCCCGAAGTATCCGTTAAGATTTTCCGTCCTTACCCTTGGGCTGATCTTTTTTGCCCTTGGATTCGCTCTTGTTGGCGACCTTGGACGGAGCCGTTTTTTTGCGGTCACTTTTTTTGCTTTCGGCCTTCTGGTCGGAGGACTTGGAAGACTTTGCGGGCTTGTCTTTGCTTGCCGAAGCCTTGCCTGAGCTGGCCTTGCCGGCACTGTCCTTGGCAGAAGATTTGCCTGAACTGCCCTTGGCGGAGCTGGCCTTGTCAGAGGACTTGCCTGAACGGCCCTTGGCAGAGCTGGCTTTGTCAGCCGACTTGCCCGAGCTGGCCTTGGCGGAAGCTTTACTGGATTTTTTTGAGGCAGAGGATTGCTGACGGTCCACAGCGCTGCTTTTTTTATCGTTGCTGGCCACTTCAATAATCTTGTCTTTTTTCTTGCCACGGCTGTCATCACGGCTCTTGTCGCGTTTGCTCGCGCGAGCGGAAGATTTGACAGCTTTTCTCTTGTCGCGGGACAGTTCACGAACCGCCCTTTCTTCAGCAAAGTCGTTGAGGCGGGTTTCTGCCTGGGCGACCATGTTTTCGCCGCCTTCAACCTTTACGCGGCGTGCCCCAAGAAAGGTGTTTTTGAAGTAGGGGTCGTCAAGCGAATTGACGCGTACCTTTGTACGTTTGCGGGGGCTGTGGATGAACTTGCCGTCGCCCACGTAGATGCCCGTATGGTAGCCCCGGCGGGGGTGGCGAAAGGCCACGATATCGCCCGCGCGCATGTCTTCAACATTGGTGATGCGCTGGCCGATGACAGACTGTTCCCGCGCGGTGCGGGGCAGTTTTACGCCAACGCTTTTATACGTCCAGCATACAAAACCCGAACAGTCAAAACCGTCCGGGGTCGTTCCACCACGCACATAGGGGGTGCCGATGGCTGATCTGGCTTTGCGAAGCAACTGCTGGCCGGATTCCCGTTCATTGGAGTTAAAAGCGGCTTCATATGAGCGGCGAAACCTCTCGGCTTGAACGCTGTCGACGCTGTCTTCCCGCTGGTTATTTTTTGCGGCGCAGCCGAAGGCCAGTATGCAGCCCATCATCAACGCACACAGTTTAAAACACTTTCCCATCAGCGCTCCACAAATGTTGTGCTACCGCTGGCGCGGCGGCTGGTCGGTCAGGATGCGGGCATGCCCGGCCTAAATTGGGGGGCCATTGGCCCTTTTTACTGTCTGCCCGATCGCAAGACCTGAGCATTTGTACTCATGGCGTTCAGGCCTTGATATCCAGCAGGGTGCCAAGCATGGCGTCGCCTGTGCGAACAACCGCCGCATTGGCTTTGTACGCGTGCTGGCTTGTGATCATAGAAACCATTTCATGGCCAAGATCGGTACCACTGGGGTTGGCAGCCTCAAGCGGCAGGCCGGAGGTAACATCGTACACCGACTGAGCCGCACTGTACGGCGTGCCAACAGAGCCAGAAACACCACCACCTTGAAACACGGCGTCAAGGCGCACGCCCTGGCCTGCGG
>JAQVZK010000315.1 GCA_028708195.1 Desulfovibrio sp. | reverse complement strand
CCTAGGGGTAGAAGCCGGTGGGCTTTTCCGCCAGGTTGATCATGATGTTCTTTTGCTGGGTGTAGTGCTCAAGGATCACCTTGTGGGTTTCGCGTCCGATGCCTGACTCCTTGTAACCGCCAAAGGGAGCGCCCGCCGGGATGCTGTTGTAGCAGTTTACCCACATGCGCCCGGTTTCAACGGCCCTGCTCACGCGGATGGCGCGATTGATGTCGCGCGTCCACACTGCGCCGCCCAGACCAAAGACGCTGTCGTTGGCCATCTTGACCACTTCTTCTTCAGTCTTGAACTTGATGATGACGGCCACGGGGCCGAAAATTTCATCCTGGGCCACACGCATGTCGTTGGTGACATTGCCGAGCAGGGTGGGACGCATGAAGCAACCCTTGCCCAGTTCGCCTTCAGTGACGCGTTCACCACCGCAAAGCACCTTGGCTCCTTCGCCCTTGGCCTGTTCGATGCAAAGCAGTATGGCCTTGAGGTGTGATTCATATATCTGCGCACCCATCTGGGTTTTTGCGTCCCAGGGCAGGCCGACCTTGACGCGGTTGAAGCGCTCAACTGCTTCAGCCACGAACTTGTCGTAAATATCTTCATGCACAAAAACGCGTGATCCGGCGCAGCATACCTGGCCCTGATTGAACAGGATGCCCAGTTGCAGACCGTCCATGGCCAGATCCCACTGGCAGTCGGGGAAGAAGATATTGGCCGACTTGCCGCCCAGTTCCAGAGTAGAGGGGATAAGGCGCTTGGCGGCGGCCAGCCCCACGCTGCGGCCCACGTCGGTGGAGCCCGTGAAGGCCAGTTTGTTGAAGCCGGGGTGGTCCAGAATATACTGGCCAGAGCGGGAGCCGCGACCTGTTATGACGTTGAACACGCCCTTGGGCAGCACCTGGCCGACAAGACGCGCCAGTTCAAGAACGGAAAGAGAAGTGTGGTTTGAGGGCTTGAATACGGTGCAGCAACCGGCAGCCAGCACCGGAGCCAGCTTCCATGCCGCCATAAGGAAGGGGAAGTTCCAGGGCACGATCTGGCCCACAACGCCGATGGGTTCACGCAGCACCAGAGAAAGCGTGTTGCCGTCAAGCATGGTGGCTGTGCCTTCGTCGGCGCGCACTACACCCGCAAAGTAGCGGAAGTGGTCGGCGGCAAAGGGAATGTCCACATTCATTGTTTCGCGGATGGGCTTGCCGTTGTCCAGCGTTTCCACCATGGCGAGGTGTTCTTTGTTGGCGTCAATGATATCGGCGATTTTCAAAAGCAGGTTCGCGCGTTCGATGGGGTCGGTTTTTTTCCAGCTTTCCCAGGCGCGAGTGGCTGCTTTGACGGCGGCGTCAACGTCTTCTTTGGTGGCCTCGGCGCAGGTGGCAAGGCGCTCGCCGTTGGCGGGACAGAAAGTGTCGTACGTTGCACCGTCAGAAGCATCCTTCCACTGCCCGTCAATGAAGAGGGAATATTTGTCCTGCAAGTCTGGCTTTTTCATGACGCATCCTTTGGTTAAAGGTTGGCATACGCGATATTCATTCTGTTGTTTTAGTGTAAGAACTCCTTGTTCAGTATACCTCATGCTTAACAGCGTGAAAAGTTAGAAAATAAACTTTAGTTGTGAAAAAAGTATCAACCTGACGGAGGTATGTTCAAGAATGATACATTCTCAACATATCTCCGGGCGCATTGTAAGCTAAACGCTAAAAGAGAAAAATCGGCAACAGAGTCACGCTCTGCATGATTATCAGGACAGACTGCGAATAAATTGTCTGCAATTCAAGCAAGATGAGCGGCTGGTCACGCTATCTGTATCAGCATCTATGTATTTCAGCGGGTTAGGTTGGTCAACCACTCAGTGTCGGGCGCAAAGAAAAGCAAACCAGCAAGGCTGTTTCATGAGCATAAGGCGCAATGCTGGGGATTTTTATGGCAGCAGCGGCGCTCTGCCGAAAGGGTAGCTGGAAAAAGCAGGGATGCATTATGGCGGGAAAATGCGCTGTTTGTTGTCGGTATACTGTCAGTTTCAGGCAGAATGCACCGACAGGCCCGCAAGGTCGCTTGACTCCGCAAATAAATAGCAGTGCTGCTTTTACCGAAGCCGTCGAGACACAGGAAGCTGTGAGTGGCGGCAGCACTTTCTGCGGCGTCGTTTCAGTCTTTGCTTGCCTGCCTGTAGCCGTGGCTGAATTTGGCCGCATACAGCAGTGAGGCTGTATCCGCCGCATTTTGACCCGGCAGCACCAGAAAAACGGTCTGTCGCACAAGGCCGTGATCTTTCACGCACTGGGCCAGAGTTGCGGCGGTGGCCCAGACAAGGCGCTGGTCAGGCCAGCCCACGCGGTAGGCGCAGAGGATGGGCGTATCCGGCGGGGTGTGGCCCAGCAGTTCTGCCTGCAAGGTTTCGCTGGCTCCGGCTGACAGATATACGGCCAGAGACGTGCCGTGGGCCGCAAGATGGCGCAGGGCCTCACGTTCGGGCACGGGGGTGCGGCCTTCCATACGGGTGATGATAAGGCTCTGGGTCACTTCGGGCACGGTAAAGGTCACGCCTGCCGCTGCGGCTGCCGCGCAGGCAGCGGTAACGCCCGGTATGACGCGCCAGGGGATGTTGTCCTGATCCAGCAGCCGGGATTGCTCGCGCAGTGCGCCGTACAGCGAGGGGTCGCCCGTGTGCACACGCGCAACAGCGCCACCCGCAAGGGCAGTATGCCGCACAAGGTCATGACATTGTGCGAGCGTCAAGGGGGCGGAATCCACCACAGGCACTCCGGGGGCCGCGCAGGCCACTACCTCTGGCGGTACCAGCGAACCCGCATAGAGCACCAGGTTGGCTTGCTCTATGGCTTTGCGGCCCTTGATGGTCAGCAGTTCGGGGTCGCCGGGGCCTGCCCCCACAAAGCTGACAAGACCGGGGGCTGTGCACGGGGCGGTGTCGTGATCAGTGCCGTGAGCCGCGTCGGGCTGAGAAGGGGGATG
>JAQVZK010000029.1 GCA_028708195.1 Desulfovibrio sp. | reverse complement strand
CCCAAAATGCTGACAAGCTGCTGCGCCAACGCTTCTTCTTCTCTGCCAAGGCGGGCAAGATCAAGAGCGCAGACGTCAAGAAACGAGAGGTTTTCGGCGATTTCTTCACGCAGGGACAAGATCTCTGGCAAGGTTCTGTGCAGCCTGCGTTTCAGTTGCGCCAGGGCAAAAAGCCTCTCTTCAAGCTTATCCATATCAGGCAGTTCTCCCATCTGCGGCGGACGGCGCAACCGCCCCCCAAGGTGGAACAACTGCTGGCGAAGTGCGGTAACGGCCTCTGCATCACTGCGCAGGCTGTCGTCATCCTTGACCATGCGGGCCAGCACTTTTTCAAGGTGGCTGAGCATGTCAAGCAGGCCTTCGGCGTCGTCACCGTGCAAAAGGGCCAAAGCCTGTTCATAATTTTCGTGCACATGCTCAAGGGAGCGGGCTTGGGCGCGTGTTTCTTCCAACCGCTCTTCTTCGCCTTCTTCTGGCGATACCTTGTCAATTTCCTGCTGCTGCATTTCAAGCAGCTCGCGCTTTTCAGCCAGCCCGGCCTGACGTTCAAGAAGGGCCTTACGTTGGGCCGCAGTTTCATTCAAACGAATGAGCAGGGCGTCGCGTTGGCGCAGCAGTTCAGGATTACCAAGGCCGCTTTCAAGAAGGCGTGCCTGAAAGGCAGGCTGTAAGAGTTTTTGCTGGGCGTGTTGGCTTGTGTGCGCCACAAGGCGCGGACGCAAGTCGCGCAGGCTGTCCTGAGAGCGCAGCTCGTCATTGATATACAAACGGCTGCGGCCGGTTTCTGCCACAATTTCGCGGCGCAGCACCATATCTTCATTATCAAGGGTAAAAAGAGCCTCAACCTGGGCGCGTTCTGTGCCTGCGCGTACCATATCTGCCGAAAGCCTGTCGCCCAAAAGAAAACCAAGAGCCTTCAGAATAAAGCTCTTGCCGGCACCTGTTTCACCGGTAAGCACGTTCATGCCCGGCTCGAACTCCAGTTCCATATCTTCTATGAGGGCGAGATTGCGAATGCGCAGGTATTCCAGCATATTATTTACGCCGTATATGATTTAAAGTTAAACTTTAACTTGAAGTTTGCAGGCCGTAACACAGCGTATCAACGCCGCAACCGCGGGTCAAAAATATCTCTCAGGCTTTCGCCAAGCAAGTTATACCCAAGCACGGTTATGAGTATAGCCAGCCCCGGGTAGACCGAGAGCCAGGGGGCGCTTTCGATCACCGATTTTCCTTCCATCAGCATATTGCCCCAACTGGCGGTTGGTGGCTGCACGCCAAGCCCAAGAAAGCTCAGGCTCGATTCTACCAGAATGGCCCCGGCCACGCCCAGTGTAGCGGTAATAAGCACAGGGGCCAAGGCATTGGGCAAAATGTGGCGAAAAAGAATCTTGCTGGTGGGCGTGCCTGCCAGGCGCGCGGCATCCACAAACTCGCGTTCACGCAAACTGAGGGTCTCGGCGCGCACAAGGCGGGTTACCCCCATCCAGGAGGTGAGACCTATGACAACCATTATGTTGGTCAGGTCAGGCTCCAGAAAGGCAATCACCGCGAGAATGAGAAAAAATGAAGGAAAACAGAGCATCACGTCAACAACGCGCATGATGGCTTCGTCCACCCAGCGCCTGAAACAGCCGCTGATGAGCCCAAGCGTGGTGCCGATGCTGATGGATATGCCCACAGCCACAAATCCTACCCAAAGGGATATGCGCCCGCCAAAAAGCAGGCGTGAAAAAACGTCACGACCGAGCCTGTCTGTGCCAAGCCAGAACTGGGAGGAGGGCGGCTCGAGGATATGGTTCAGGTGCAATGTATCGGGGTTGTAGGGGGCAATAAAAGGAGCAAGCAGGGCGGCCAGCGACATGCCAAGAACAATGAAGAGGCCAAGCAGCAGCATAATGTGGCGGCCAAGCAGCCTTTTGAGGGCAAGGGGCAGCATCAGGCATCGTCCTTTGTGCTTCTGATGCGCGGGTCGGCAAAACCGTAGCACACGTCAGCCAGCAGGTTGCCAAAGAGCGTGAGCACTGCGCCCAGAACAAGATTGCCCATAATCATTGTGTAGTCGCGGGCCATGACAGCGGCGTAAAACAGTTGCCCAAGCCCCGGCAGGGCAAAAATGGATTCAATAATGACGCTGCCGCCAATGAGCCCCGGTACGGAAAGACCCAAAAGGGTGATGACCGGCAGCAGGGCATTGCGCAGCGCATGGTGCCAGATAATGGCCCCTTCGCTGAGCCCCTTGGCTCTGGCCGTGAGGATGTAGTCCTGCCGCAGAACCTCCAGCATGCAGGCGCGCATGTAGCGCGACATGCTGGCCAGCCCTCCAACCGTATAGACAAGAATGGGCAGGGCCAGGTGCTTGGCAAGGTCGCAAAATTTCCCCCACGGGCCAAGCTGCTCATAATTCATCGATGTGAGGCCAGAAATGGGCAGCCACTGCAGATCGATGCCAAAGAACATCATGAGCAGCAGGGCCAGCCAAAAGGAGGGCATGGCAAAACCCAAAAAGACCAGCACCGTCACAGAGCGGTCCAGCAGAGAATTTTGCCGGCAAGCCGAAACTATGCCCACAGGAATGGCAATGAGCAGGGTTAAAATCATGGCTGTAACGTTCATGCCCACGGTAAGGGGCAGGCGTTCCATAATTTTTGTCAGCACCGGGCGGGAATCTGCCGACATTGAATTGCCGAAATCAAAATGCAGCAGGCGCAGCAACCAGTCCCAGTATTGCACATAAATGGGGCGGTCGAGGCCGTACAGGGCTTCAAGCCTTTGCCGCGCAGCTTCACCCGCGAGAGGGTTGAGGGTCGTTTCCATATCTGTGGGCGAACCAGGCGCAAGGTGGATAACCCAAAAGCTGATAAGCGTGATGCCCCATAGCACCAGCAACATCCAGAGCATTTTGCGCAGAACGTTGGTGATTATGCCAGCCAGTCTGGCTCGGCCGGTGTGCGAGGGCAGATGGGGCATCAGTGGCTCTTTATTCTGTGCGGGTCATCCACTGACGCATGTCATCCACTTCTTTAAGCCACTGCGACGAGAGACGCAGGCCAAGAAAACGGGCGTACAGGGCATCAACAAGATTGGTGCACACTTCCATAAGGTAAAACTTTTCAAGCAGCAGGGCGTCGGGGTCGTCGTCGCTGTCGCCCTTGTCAAGCTTGGGAGTTTTCAGGCTGTTAAGGCAGAAGTCTTCGGCCTTGAGCGATACCTGAAAAGCCAACTCTTCCTTTTCAAGGCGAATGAGGGCGCGGCTGACTTTTTTGCCAGTGCCGAGACCAAAACGCGCCTCGCGAAGAGGGGAGAGTGAGCCTGAAACCGAGGCGGTTTCACGCGCGTCACCTTCACCCCCCTGAACCACAATTCTCTGTTCCATCGAAACGGAAAAAGGGGCTCCTTCCTTGTCAGTAAAAGCGCCGGGGGCAGTGTCGCTTTGGTACCAAAGCCACGTCAGAAATTCCTGGCCAAGAACAATGTCTGTGGATTCTCCAAGATAGGGCATACTCATGTTTTGGCTCCGCGGCTAGGACAGGGGGGCAAACTGTGTGGCTTCAAGCTGATCCAGGCGCGTGAGGGCCTCCTCATCAAGCATGGAATCCGCCAGATTGTAGGGCGTCAGTTGTTCAAGGTGCAGTTCAAAGGTCTTGAGAAATTCTTCCATAAAAAGATCAATCATCTTGTTTTGGGTAGAAGCAAACCAGACCTCTTTTCGGTCAATGGACCAAAGCACGTTGAATTCGCTGGGGATAGGCAAAAAGCGGGCGCGCAGGCGAAGCATCACCTGTTCTTTCAACTCTTTTTTGCGCTCGCGCGAAATGAAGGTCTTGCCTTGCTCGTGCATGCGGCCTTTCTCGTCACGCAAGGCCACGGCCAGATGCTTTTTGATTACGCCTGCAGGTATGCGGCGCATATCAAGACGCAAAGAAAAGACAATGTACGCACCTTTTTGCGGTGGCGCTGTGACCCATTCGGTATCCAGCATGTCTTCATAGCAGACCCATCCCTGGGCCTGCATTTCAGGAATATCGTCAATATCCCGAAAAGCGAACTGTTTCAGCTTGTCGGGGATTTGCGACCAGAGTTCGGTCGGAACCGGATCAAGTATGCGAAAACGGGTAAAGCTGCATGCGCTATTGGCGAAGCCCATGAAAACTCCTTGATTGCAAGCATGGCCAAAGTTGGTTGGCGTTGGTTTGTGTTGTACGTCAGAGCCGCCTTGTGGGCAAGTGCGTCAGGCGCGTCGCAAAAAGACAGAGGAAAAGACAGCAGGCAAGTAGAAGATGTGGCCTATTAAATAAAGCCTTTGTTTTGATGGTCACCCTTTTTGCTTGACGCCAGAATGTCCCATAATGATAATTATGTAAACTTTTGTAAAAAAAGCCCAAAATACAGGCATTGGCCTTGCACCCTAAACACAGTCCTTGACCTACCACCCCCTTCCCTGCACCATGTGCTGCATATGCATTTAAGGAGAAGACTGTGGCAGACCATAATCATTCACACCGGTCCCCCAAAAAAACAACCGCATCCAGCCATAAAAACGGCTTTTCACGCGATGCGCGTCCTGACAAGAAAACCGAGCGCAAACCTGATCAGCCTGAGCGAAAAATATCCCCGCAAGCTCTGCCCAAGGACGATGCCCGCACACACGTTGCGCCCACAGCGCCACAGCCTTCTTCTTTTCAGGCAACGGATACTGTCGTTCCAGAGAGCTTACGCCTGAACAAGGCCATTGCTGCATCGGGGCTGTGTTCACGCCGCAAGGCCGACGAATTTATTCTTGCTGGTCGCGTGGTCGTCAATGGCGTGCCAGAGGTTAACCCTGGAAGGCAGGTGTCGCCACAAGACGCTGTTGCCGTTGACGGCCGGTTGCTCACTGGCGCACAGAATTTTTGTTACCTCATGCTCTACAAGCCGGTACAGGTGGTTTGCACCGTCAGTGACCCTGAAGAACGCCCCACGGTTATGGATTACCTGCCAGAACAGCTACGCAGGCTTCGGCTCTACCCTGTCGGACGTCTTGACTACTTTTCTGAAGGCCTGCTGCTGCTGACCAATGATGGGCAGCTTGCGCAAAGGCTTACCCATCCCAGGCATCATCAGCCCAAAACCTACGAGGTTGTGGTGCGCGGCGCTGTACCGGAGGCGGCTCTGGCTGCCATGCGTCGTGGAATGATCTTGGCCGAAGGCGAAAAGCTCATGCCGGTAAATGTGGATGCCCGCATTTTTCAGGGACGTACCCTGTTGCGCATGGTTTTGCATCAAGGCGTAAACCGGCAGATACGTCGCATGTGCCGTGACCTTGGGCTGACCATTCTCAGCCTCAAACGTGTTGCGCAAGGGCCGCTGGAGCTGAGTGAGCTTGCCGTGGGCGCAGCGCGTCAGCTGACTCACGCCGAAATAGCAGCGTTAAAAAAGAGCGTCGATTTATAGGAGCGAGGAATGCCTAAATTTATAGTGATTTTTTTGATTGCCCTTGGTCTTTGTGTCAATAGCTCCACCTTTGCGGCCACAGCGCCCGATGCGGCAAAAGAAGCCGCCGATGTCTGGCTTGCCCTGGCAGACAAGGGTGACGCGCAAGCCACCTGGGACCAGGCCGCCAGCGCATTCAAATCTGGCATTGAGCAGAAAGAATGGGAAAGTACTCTGTCCAAGGCCAGGCAGCCTCTGGGGGAAGTGACAAGCAGAACACTCTTGTCTTCTGAGGCCACCACCACCCTGCCAGGGGTTGCGGACGGCGAGTTTGTGATTTTTCGCTATCAGACAAGCTTTGCCAGCAAAAGAAGAGTGTCAGAAGCTTTGTTGATGCAAAAAGAGGCTGACGGAATGTGGCGAACTGTTGGGTATTTTTTACAGTAAAGTACGTATGTTTGTGGGAGAGGAGACCCTTTTGCAAAAAGGTCCCTCCCCCACGCCCACTCCCCTTAACACCTATATTTTGTTCAAAATTGTACAGTGATTCTCATGCCTTGAAGTTGGGGGGGCAAAAGCCTTCTTAGAGGATACATTGCCGCAAAGTACTCTGCTCAAAAAAAGTCCGGCCTCTTCGAGGCCGGACTTTTTTTATCAAACGAATGTTGATTTATTGTCAGGGCTTGAGCAGACGCTCCATAAACTCAATGGCGTCCTTCTGTATGGCAGACAAATGATCCTCGCCCTTAAAGCTCTCTGTATAGACCTTACAAATGGGTTCAGTACCCGATGGGCGGACAGCAAACCAGCCATCTGCGCTGGAAACCTTAACCCCTCCAATGGGGGCATCGTTGGCGGGCGCTTTAGTGATAATTTCGGTGACGGGTGAACCACCAAGGCTTGTCAGTGCAACATCCTCTGGCGTCAACGCCTTAAGCTTGCCCCGCACCTGATCGTCGGCCGGTGCGTCCAGCCTCTGGTACACCGGGTTGCCCAGCCTTTGCGTGAGTTTTTCATACAGCTCAGTGGGGGATGACTGCTCTACTGCCATCATTTCTGCGGCCAGCAAGCACATCAGAGGGCCATCCTTGTCTGTACTCCAGGGGGTGCCGTCAAAGCACAAAAAGGATGCTCCAGCGCTTTCTTCACAACCCAGGCCACAGCGCCCATTCAAAAGATAGGGCACAAACCATTTGAAGCCCACCGGCACTTCGACCACCTGGCGCTTGATATCCTGCCCCACTCTGTCAAGTAAAGCACTGGTGACAAGAGTTTTGCCAATGCCCGCGTCAACTGGCCAGGTAGCCCGGGTACGGAACAGATACCATGCCGCCACAGACAGAAAATGGTTGGGATTCATAAGTTCCAGGCTGGTGACAATGCCGTGCCTATCCGAGTCTGGGTCACAGGCCACAGCCAGGTCAAAGTGGTTGCGCATTTGCAGCAGGCCACTCATGGCATAGGGGGAGGAACAATCCATGCGGATTTTTCCATCCTTGTCAAAAGGCACAAAGCGGAATGTGGGGTCCACAGCCTTGTTAACAACAGTAATGTCAATACCGTAGGTCTCGGCTATGGGTTCCCACATTTGCAGGCTGGCACCGCCCAGAGGGTCTACCCCAATGCGTAATTTTGAGTCCGCAATGGCTTTCATATCCAGCACTTTGGGCAAATCATCGACATACGCGCGGATAAAGTCGTATTCGTTCACCAGTGACGAGCTGAGAGCCGAACGCAAATGGGTCATCTGCACGCCACGATTGCCCTTTTCAAGGTATGTGTTAGCGCTTTTTTCAATTTGATCAGTAACGTGCGTATCCGCTGGCCCACCGTGCGGCGGGTTGTATTTGAAGCCGCCGTCACGTGGAGGGTTGTGCGAGGGCGTGATGACAATGCCGTCGGCAAGGCCTGAGGTGCGATTGGTATTCCAGTTCAATATGGCGTGCGAGATGGCCGGAGTTGCCGTGTACATCCCGGATGGAGCAATACAAACCTGCACATCGTTGGCCACAAGAACCTCAAGTGCCGAGCGAAAGGCCGCTTCTGACAGGGCATGCGTATCCCCGCCAAGAAAGAGTGGCCCGTCTATTCCATTGGCCTTGCGATAGTCGCACACTGCCTGCGTGATGGCATAAATATGTTCTTCATTGAAGGTGTACAGCAGCGAGGAACCTCTGTGTCCGGACGTGCCAAACGACACACGCTGCGCAGAAACTGCGGGATTGGGAAATTCGGTAAAGTAGGCGCTGACAAGAGCCGGAATGTTTTCCAGATCTTCAGGCATGGGCAGCGTTCCGGCTTTGGCATGAACTACAGGCATGGCGTGACCTCCACTATCACTGCAAGTAACACGGAGGCTTGGGGATTGTCACGCACCTGACGTGAGATAACTGCCGGTATCGCCCGAGCGCTTCGGACACAAAACAGCTCAAAACCCGGTGTATTCATCCTGCCAGGACCATAAAAAAGGGCCGCCCCAAAGTGAGGCGGCCCAAAGATCAAGAGTTGGCGTGACTGCCGCCCCTATTTACCCAGAGGCACAGTACGGAAATAGACATCACCACGCCGCGAAATTTGCAGCATGATGGCTCCGCGCTTGGCGCCTTCTTCGTTCACAATTTTTGACAGGGCTGCGGAGGTGTTCACCGGCTTCAGATTAGCCTTGAGGATCACATCACCAGGACGCAGATCAGCTTCAGCGGCGGGCTTGTTGGCGGCCACATCCACGATGAGCAGTCCTTCGTTCTTGTCAATCTTCATATCCCGGCGTTCTGTCTCGTTGAGGGGGCGAACAGAAATGCCAAGCAGGCCTTCGTTTTGTTTGGCTTCACCCTTGTTTCCAGCGGCAGCCTGAGAGGCGGACTGGCGTTCACCCAGCGTCACTGTGAGGTCAAGGGTTTTACCCTCACGCCAAACCTTGATAACAGCCTTGCTGCCAGGATTTTTTTCAGCAATGGCGCGCAGCAGAGCAGACGCATCGTCAACATCCTTGCCATCTACAGCCAGGATTATGTCGCCGTCTTTCATGCCACCTTTGGCGGCGGGTTCATTTTCCATAACGCTGCCAATAAGAGCGCCCTTGGCGTCTTTGAGGCCCAAGGCCTTGGCAGTGTTTTCTTCAACATCCTGAATGGTCACGCCAATCCAGCCTCGGCTGACTTTTTTACCGCTTTTGATCTGGTCGATGATCTTGGCAGCCATGTTGCTCGGGATGGCAAAGCCAATGCCCTGCCCACTGGCAATAATGGCAGTATTGATGCCCACCACCTGACCCTGCATGTTCAGCAGCGGGCCGCCGCTGTTGCCGGGGTTGATGGATGCGTCAGTCTGCAAAAAATTGTCAAAGGGGCCAGCGTGGATATTACGATTCTTGGCCGACAGAATGCCCGCAGTGACGGTATGGTCAAGACCAAAGGGGTTACCGATGGCTAACAGCCATTCGCCAACCTTGAGGGAATCAGAATTGCCAAAGCTCAAGAACGGCAGATCTTTTTTGGTCTCTACCTTGAGCAGCGCCAGGTCTGTTTCTTCATCAGCGCCAATAAGGGTAGCCGTGAAGGATTCACTCTTGCCATTATCCTGATCCAGGGTGACGCGGATAACGTCAGCATCGGCCACCACATGGTTGTTGGTGACTATAAAGCCATCAGCCGACACAAGAAAGCCGGACCCGAGGGATTTTTGTTTGGATTGGGGGCGTTTTCCATCGCGCTTACCGCCAAACTGGTCAAAAAACTTTTCAAATCCAGGGGGCATGTTGCGGAACATTTCCCCCAAAAGCTCATCTGAGCCACCACTGGCGGCCATCTTTTCAGTATTGATGTTAACCACAGCCGGGCCACTTTTTGAGGCCAATTCGCTGAAATCCGGCAGGTTTGCTGCCTGGGCAAACTGCGCAGCCACCACAAGGGTAACAGCTAGCAGAGCCGTTAGGCATTTTTTTATAAGCATGGAAAAACTCCTAGTTACTTGTTTTGCATGGCTTTATGCAAAGCTTGTGCCAGTGTGTTTATTCCTGTGTTTCCAGAATTTCCGCTAAGGTTGGCGTGCTGCTTCCAGGCCTTATCATCAGCAGCGGGCGAAGCTTCAGTGCCTTCAGGGGCAAGGCTGATGCGCCGCAGAGCGGTATCGATATTTTGTACTATTAAGGCCACACTGTCGCCTTTGTCCAATTTGCTGTACTGCCCAGAGTTTTTGGAATTCTTGATAACACCGGCAGGCAAAAGGCCGGTAATACCAGGTGCCAGCGTGATGAAAAGGCCGTGGGGGCTGCGCCCGTCAACGGTGCCCTGTACAAGTGAGCCGGCAGCAAAGCGCTGGGCGGCATCCTGCCAGGGGTCGCCTTCTGCTTCACGTAAACTCAGGGATATGCGGCGGGTTGCGCTACTGATATCCTTGATTTTCACGGCAACGGTATCACCAGCCTGAACGATTTCTTCAGGTTTGGTTACGCGTTTGGTCCATGACAACTCTGAAATATGTGCAAGACCTTCAATGCCAGGCAGAATTTCAATAAAAACGCCAAAGGGAGCCAGGCGCACCACCTTGCCTTGCACGACGGAACCTGCTTCAAGCTTTTGGTCCACATCCTGCCAGGGGTCACCTTCAGCCTGTTTACGCGAAAGGGAAATACGAACCTGCCCCTTGTCGTTCTTGCTGATGGAAAGCACCTTGGCGCGAACAGTGTCGCCCAGAGACACGGCCTCATCAGGTGCGCCCACGCGTGACCACGAATGCTCAGAAAGAAGGATCATGCCTTCAACGGCAGTGTCCAGCTCCATAAAAGCGCCAAATGGCGCAAATCGGGATATTTTGCCCTCAACAGTAGCGCCCACTGTGAGTTTTTCAAGCAGAACTTCAAGTTGTGCATGGCGTTCACGGTCAAGCAGGGCGCGGTGCGAAACCACAATATTGCGCCCCCTGTTCTCAACCCTGATAACAATAAACTGAAGTGTGCGGCCCACAAGAGATTCCGCTTCTTCACCCGCAGTGAGGCCTATCTGGCTGCCGGGGCAAAAGGCGGTCTTGCCCATAACTTCAACTGTGTAACCGCCCTTGCAAGTACCAGCGATGCGGCCATCCACAGGAATGGCAGTATCACGGGCATCTTCAAGCGCAGCCACACCGCTGCCGCTCATGGAGCGGGAAAGGCGAATCTCCTGCGAAGACACCCCCACAACCCATGCTTCCACGGTGTCACCGGGGCCCGCGGTTTCCTTGCCTTCGGCGTCAAGGATGTCTTTACGTTCCATGATGCCGTCAACCTTTATGCCCACGTCAATAAACACACTGTCACCAGTTACGGCAATAACAGTGCCTGTAACTTTTTGCCCTGTCTGAAGGCGGTGTCCGGTTGTTTCGTGGGCTGCCAGCATGGCGGCAAAATCCTCAACGCCTTCCTCCTGCATGGAGGCCGCGAATTTTTCCTCGGTCATATTTCCTGCTCCTTAAAGCTGGGCTATTTGCTCAAGTTGGGGACAATACTTTATACGCCGTCAGAAAACAACGATGTTTTGACCACTTTGGAGCAACATTTGTTTGGTATTTTACAAAGATAAAATATTTTATGCATGGTTTGATAAATTGCCTGACATCTGCAACAAGATTGTGGTTCACCCATACCATCTGTGCAGGGCCGGTACCCGGCCGACAAAAGGACAAAAGGCCGTGGCGCTCTGCGGTGCCACGGCCTTTCTGCTATTTGAACGCGCACATGATCAGTGGCTTGTCTTCATCTCTGCTGACCGAAGTTGACTCTTAAACTTTATTCAATATTGTCAGCTATATGATTTGCTGTGACCGCTATTGGAACAACTCTTTTTCCGGCACTTTGCTGTCAATGCGGTCTTCAACCTCTACCCCTTTGGGAGGCGTAAAAGTGAATTCTGAAGCTTTTATGTTAACGTCAGGCGTGAACCGGGTGAACAACACTTCGTTGTTATTGCCGTAAAAGTCCAGAATATTGGCGCGTCGAATATATCCTGTTTCGGGCTCCACCCATATGACGGCTTCAACCATTTGAGGCGCGGGCTCTTTGGGGAAGAGGCGCAATTTTGCCAAGCCACCTTCCTTGCCCTCGGGCTTAACCTCAAAGTCTTTGCTCAGGGCCGCCTGGCCGGTGATGACCTGAATGATGCTGCGCGAATCCTGAACCAGGTTTGGGGGATAGCGGTACGCTACTTCTTCTTCTGGCAGGTAGTTCCAAATTTCTTTGCCAGTTACCACCAGGGTTTCTTCATGAGGGCTGGCCGTTTGCCAACGTATCAGCAGAGGCTTTTTGAACAGCAGTTTGCCTTGGCGTTTTTCTACAGAGCCACTTTCTTTATGAGTGAGAGTCTGCTCAAAATCCGCTGAAAATGCCCCCAGTTTTTCGTATCTGGCTTGAATGGCCGTGGCCATATCCTGAGCCTGAACCACGATTGACGGGGCCAAACAAAGGCACAGGGCCATTGTTGCCACGACTGCGTGTAGTCTACGCATATACCCTCCACGGCCCGCACGGGGCCTTTGCCATATGGCAAAATTCTCTATGGTCTGAATTTATTTAACGACTGCACGGGGCTTGCTGCCGTCTGCAGGCCCGATGATGCCATCGTGCTCGAGCTGTTCCACCAGGCGTGCCGCCCGGTTGAAGCCGATCTTGAAGCGACGCTGTACAAGAGATATGGATGCCCTGCCCTGCTCGCTCACAAAAGCCTGCACCTCGCCGTACAAAGGATCACTGGCCGCGTCGCCACTTCCGCCTCCGGAGCCTCCCAAGGCGGCGTCAAGCCCCCATTGGGCAAAGTCAACCTTGTAGGCTGGGCTCAAATGACGCTTCCAATGGTCAACCACATTCTGCACCTCTTCGTCGCTCAGGAAGGGGCCGTGCAGGCGTTGGAGCCTGCCGCCGCTGGGCTTGAACAACATGTCGCCGCGCCCAAGCA
>JAQVZK010000314.1 GCA_028708195.1 Desulfovibrio sp. | reverse complement strand
CGTCGGGCAGGCCCATCTGGTCCAGCACCTCCCAAAGCGACAGGGCTTCGGCTTCAGGCAGAGCTTCGCGCAGGACGGTGAGGCAGGAAGAGCAGGCGGCCATGATGCGCGGTTTGCCAAGGTCTGCCCATTCGTTGCGCAACTTACTCATATGTGCGGCAAAAAGGTTGGTCCGCCCGGCCCAGCGGGCCGGAATACCACAGCAAGAAAGCATGAGGGCCACACCGGACGCGGGGCTCGCACTCATGCGCTCACGCAGCAGCGCGTACACCTGCGCCACCTGCTCGCCACGCGAGGCAGCAAGCTGACAGCCGGGAAAGAACAACCAGGATGGCGACACCCCGGACGGCAAAGATGTGTCGGGCAAGACAAGGGCGCATTCCGGCCCGGAGGCGTTTTCCATATCCTCCAGGGCAAATTCGTGGGCCGAGGGCGGCATGTAGCCTCTTTCCACCATATCTTCGCGCGCGGAGAGGCAGAGCTCCGCCATAGAAAAGTTCTCCGGGCAAAGCTCTTCGCACTGGCCGCAGAGGGCGCAGCCGTTGATCAGGGCGTTGGCCGTGTGCAGCCCCTTGACGATGGAGGCGTTGTTATGGACCTGCCGCGCATACACACGCGGATAACCCTTGTACTTTTGCAGATACACGCATTCACGCACACAGATCATGCACTGGCACTGCAGGCAACGGGCGGCTTCTGCCGCGGCCTCGTCAGCGGAATATGCGGCTGCGGCGGGTTCCACACGGGGCGCAGGGTCAATGCCGCGCAAATCGGTATGCAGGGGGCCCTGTTCCTTGTTGCGCGCGGCGGTCAGCGACACGCCGCTTGTGGCGCGTTCCAGTGTCTGGGCAGCGCGCCGCCCCTGCCCGGCCTGCCGCGAAGAAGAGGCAAAGGTATGCCCTGTGGGCGTTCGGCTGCACCAGCCCGCGCAACAGATGTTGTCACGCCAGTGCAGGGTTTCTTCGTCCAGATCAGCCTGGTCGGGCACAAGATGCGGTACCGCGCCAGCATCCACAAGCACGCCCCCGTATTCTGCCGCCAGCTTGTCCAGCAGGGGCTGGTCCAGTTCAGCCTGCACAAACTGCACTTTTTGACGGGTCAGAAGCTCCATATCCTCGCTGAGAAAATCCTTGGGGCAGGCGGCGTCGCCGTGGCTGGCCAACTGAGGGTATACCTCAAGTATCGCCTGGCTTGGGGTTCCGGCATGGAACACCGTCACGGGATAAGCCTTGCGCGAAAGGTCCCAGGCAGCCGTAAGCCCGGCCAGCCCCGCGCCCAGAATGGCCATGTTGAAGCGCTTGGGCGGCAAGGGCAAGGGACGGCCCTGTGGCCCCACCGCCAGCATACAGGCAAGCTCGAGGCCGTGCATGGCAATGCTGCCGCCAAGGTCGCGCCGCAGGCAGACGTTTTCACAGGGGGCGTCGCAAATGCGCGCAATAATGCCCGGCAGGGGCACATGGCGCTCCATCAGCTTGCGGGCCTCATTGGGCTTGCCCTCGGCCATGCGTGCCATAAACGTGCGCACGTCAAGATCAAAGGGACAGGCCCCGCGACAGCGCGGGGGGCTCTCCTGCGTACAGCGGGCTTCGATTTCGTGCAGGCGCTTTTGATCCATCATGGCGTAAACTCACTGAAAAACCGGGTCAACGTGCTGAAAAAAATAAAGAGACCCCTGGCCGCAGACAAATTGCCGCGTTTCAAGGCCAGCCAACACTTTTTCTTTCTTGTAACAGCGTAACAGCGGGGCTTTCAGGGGTGCCCCCGAAAACCCCGCTGCCGGAAAATCCGCAACAAGGGCCTGCGGCCTCTGCGCGTTGGAAAAACAGTGATCTTTGCGGGTGAGGGCCCGGAAGGAGGGATTTGCATGCAGCCGTCCGACACTGTGAGCCGGGCTGAAGGTCCCCCCTTCCGGTTTTTCTTTGTTATAAACCTACCCTACTTGGGCATGGCCTCCAAGACCTTTTCGGGACGCGCGGGCAAATGCCGGATGCGCGCGCCGCAGGCATTGTAGATACTGTTGATGATGGCCGCATGCGGCGCGGTGAGGGGCATTTCGCCCACACCAGAAGCGCCGAAGGGGCCGTCCTTGCGGGGGGTTTGCACATAGACGATTTCCATATCGTCGGGGATCATCTTGGCACTAGGAATGCCCGCGCCAACCATAGTGCTGTGCTTCTTGAGGTCTTCGTAGTCCTCGGTAAGGGCCAAACCAATGCCCTGGGCAAGACCGCCGTAAATCTGGCCGTCCACCACGAGCTTGTTGTTGATGCTGCCGATGTCGGCCACGCAGACCATCTTTTCAACGCTGGTTTTGCCCGTGGCCTTTTCTACCGCCACTTCCGCAAGGAAGAGGCCATACATGTAGCAGGCAAAGGGCGAACCCTGCCCCTTGAGGTCGCAATCCTTGGCAGGAGCGGTCCACTTGCCTTCGTAGCGCAACGGGCGGCCTTCAGCCTGCATTTCATCGGGCGTCAGGAAGCCGCCACCGGGCTTGCGCATGCCCTCAACAAGCATTTCGCAGGCCACGCGTACGGCGTTGCCCGTGACCACCTGCGAGCGCGAGCCGCCTGCAGGGCCGGAGTTGGGCGTCTTGCTGGTGTCGTTCATGACCAGATGGATATTGTCGGGCGCAATGTTCAGGGGGCGCAGCGCCTCGTGGGCCGTGCCCAGCGAACCGGCGTCAGCGCCCTGGCCGTGGTCTTCCCAGGAGTTGCCCAAGGTGACGCTGCCGTCCATGTTAAGTTCGACCCAGGCTTCGGAGGTGTCCGGCCCGTCGAGGCCCGCACCATACACGCCAAGGGCAATGCCCACGCCACGTTTGACTTCGGTGGTGGAATTTTCCTTCACGCGCTTTTTGGACGCTTCATAGTAGGGGCGCATCTTGTCAAACATTTCTGGCAGGCTCATGACTTCAGGAACCTGGCCCGAAGGCGTGGTATCGCCTTCTTTGTAGCAGTTGAGGGCACGCAGATCGAAGGGA
>JAQVZK010000313.1 GCA_028708195.1 Desulfovibrio sp. | reverse complement strand
CCAGCTCGTCACCAGATCCGCCAGGGCAGCCAAATCACCACCCTTGAACTTTCCACCGCACAAAAGGCGTACCGGGCTGTCAAAAGCTTCAAGAGCCACTTTGAGCGAGGAAACGGTGGTGCACTTGGAATCGTTTACATACAGCACACCCTTGAGCTCCCGCACACGCTCAAGGCGGTGCGGCAGGGGGGCAAAACGGACCACAGCCCTGGCCGCGTTTTCTTCACTGACGCCAAAGAAACGGCAGGCCTGCCACGCGGCCTCTTCATTGATGCGGTTATGGCTGCCAATGAGGCCGCTCTTTGCAAAACGGTCCGTAGCGTCAATGAAGACCTGGCGGGCCTTGAGGCTGTATCTCGCGGCCTCGTCGCGCAGAGTTTCGCCAAGTACGGCCAGATCGCCCTCATCCATGCAGCGGAACAGGCGAAACTTGGCTTCCGTGTATTCTTCCATATCCCTGTGGTAATCCAGATGATTGGGCGTAATATTGAGCAGAATGCCGACCCTTGGGCAGAAAGTGGTGCAGGTTTGCAGCTGAAAGCTCGAAATTTCAAGCACCAGAACGTCGGCCTTGCGGCCCGACAGCACATATTCCGACAAGGGCGTTCCTATATTTCCGCCCAGAAAAACGGCGTATCCCTGCTCGTGCAGCATGGCGGCCGCAAGAGAGGCTGTTGTCGTTTTGCCGCTGGTGCCCGTGATGGCAAGTACTGGCTCATTGTCCAGATAGCGCCAGGCCAGCTCCATCTCGGCGAGAATTTCTGTCCTTTCTTCATCAACCAGACCCACAAGGCGCGACACTGGCATGCCCGGGCTCGGCACCACAAAGGCCGCGTTTTCAAACTGCGTGGCATTGTGCGGGCCAAGCTCAATGGCGATACCGAGTTGCCCGAGCTCACGCGCAAGGTCCAGTCGGCCAGCAAAGGCATCGGCGTTGCTGTCCAGAAGGTGCACTCGGGCACCCTCACGGTTCAGAAGCCGCGCAGCCGCAAGGCCCGACCGTCCCGCACCAACAACAACGGCCTTTTCACCCACACTGATACGTCTACCGCGCATTTTTTCCAGTGCCATAATATGTTTCCTCAACGCAGCTTCAGGACAGAAAGCGCCACGAGGCCTAAGAGAATTGACGTGATCCAGAAGCGGATAATAATCTTGGATTCAGGCACACCCTTGAGTTCAAAGTGGTGATGCAGGGGGGCCATACGGAAAAAACGCTTGCCGCCTGTCCAGCGAAAGTACCCCACCTGCACAATGACAGAGAGGGTTTCGGCCACAAAAAGCCCACCCACAACAGCAAGAACAAGTTCCTGCTTGCAGAGCAGCGCCAGATAGCCGAGCACGCCACCAATAGAAAGCGAGCCCACATCGCCCATAAAAACCTGGGCCGGGTAGGCATTGAACCAGAGAAAACCCAGACCTGCGCCCACAAGACCCGCGCAAAAAACTGTAACTTCGCCAACCCCGGGCATGTAAGGAACAAGCAGATAGCCTGCAAAACGCGCATTGCCGGTAATGTAGATGAAGATTGAAAACACAATGCAGGCGACAATGGAGGGGCCGATGGCAAGGCCGTCAAGTCCGTCAGTAAGGTTGACCGCGTTTGAGGCGGCCACCATGACAAAGACGCCAAAAGGCAGATAGAACCAGCCGAGGTCAAAGGTCACTTCTTTAAAGAAAGGAATGGTGAGCTTGCTGCTGTAGTCGGGATTGACAAAAAGCAGCAGCATGGCCACGCAGGCGATGCCAAGCTGGCCCGCCAGTTTGGCCTTGCCGGAGATACCCCGGTTTTTGTGGTGCCGCAGTTTGGTCATATCGTCCCAAAGTCCAACGGCCCCAAACCCGGTAAAAACAAAGAACGCCTGCCAGATATAGATATTGGTCAGGTCGGCCCACAAAAGCAGGCTTATGAAAAGACTGAACAACATAAGCAAGCCACCCATAGTGGGCGTACCAGCCTTGCAGGCGTGCGCGGCCACATCTTCATGGATGTACTGACCACACTTGAGCCGACGCAGCCACGAGATGAACCGGGGACCAAAAATTATGGAAATAAGCAGAGCCGTCATAAGCGCAGCCATAGAACGGAAGGTGATGTAGCGAAAGACATTGAAAAATGTCCATTCAGTAGCGAGGGGAGAAAGGAAGTTATAAAACATGCATGTGAATCCGTTCGTTTGGCCACGCTGCGACCGTTACTGTCAGCGGATGGGCTGTTTCATGGCAGCGCCGGCCACCATTGCCAACACTGCAAACCGCTCACTCCGCCAGAAAAGAACCTATGACTCATGCCTGTCGGTCAGGGCGGCCATGAGTGTTTCAAGCTTGTTGCTGCGCGATCCCTTAAACAGAACCACGCCGCCTTTTGCGCGGGCTATGGCCTCAAGGCCGCCCTGCTGCAAGGTGTTCCACACTTTTTTAAATTCGTCGGCATCAGCCACCGGCTGCCAGGGGCCGGTGTAGCCAGCCATGGTCAAGCCCCTGCGCACATCGTCTGCGTGCGGGCCTTTCCACACAATGGCAGCGAGCTTCAGTTTCGCAAGCCTCTGCCCCAGGGCTTCATGCTCAAGTTCGGCCTGCGGCCCCAGTTCGAGCATGGCCCCAAGCACTGCCACAAAGGGACGGGAATTTGCCTGTTCGGCGGCGGCTTCAAGCATGCGCCGCATGGAGAGGGGGTTGGCATTATACGTGTCGTCAATGACCAGCCACGGACCTGCCTGAACCTGATTGAAACGCTGCGCTGGCATATGGGCAGCGGCCAGACCCCTGGCTATGAGGCTTGCGTCTATTCCCAGCATGTGGGCAGCGGCAGCCACAGCCACAACATTTTCCGCGCCGTACTCGCCCCTGAAGGGGGCAATGACTTCAAGTTCTGTACCTTCAAGCCAAAGCTGAAATCTTCCGTAGGATTCGGCAACAGAGGCGTCCACCCCTTCCGGGGGTGTCGCGGCTCCAAGATAGGTTGCGCGAAAATCAACGTCGAGG
>JAQVZK010000028.1 GCA_028708195.1 Desulfovibrio sp. | reverse complement strand
GTGGGGCTTTTTACATGCAGGTGTGGTGCGGCGGGCGACGAGCGCCGGAAAGCAGGCATCATGCGGGTGGGGGAGGAGCCCCTTTTTTAAAAGGGTCCCGCCCCCGCAAAGCATTTCAAAACGCACCCATCTTAAAAGGCGTACAGCAAACCCGCGCTGAAAGAATACGTTGTGCTGCGTTCGACCATAGGGCTGTCGGTGATTTCATTGCCAAGAAAGAGAGCTCTTGCGTTGGCAATGGCGCTCCAGTCCTCGTTGATAATCACGCGCATGGTCAGTCCGGCGTAGGGCGAAAAGGCGTTTTCGGGGCTGTATTCCTTCAGGCCGCTGGCGCGGGATTCGCTGGTGCTGATGCTGTAGTAATAGTCGTTATAGTTGCTGTCAGTCCACTGCACGCCCACGGCGGGCATGAACATGACATTCTCGAAGCGCAGGGGGTAGGCGTAGGAAACGTCAGCCATGATGCCGTTATTGACCCCAAGAATATCGGTGGACAATGTGGCGGAGGCATGACCGTACTGCGTACGCAGCGTATAGTTCAGCCCTGCCATCAGAGAGGAGTAGCGGTCATCCAGGCGTTTCATCCTGCTGTCGTCGCTCCAGTCTGCGTAGAAGTTCTGTGGCAGGTAAGAAAGCTGGACGTTGAACTCCTGATAGCGGTCACGATAGACGTGCACACCGCCGCTCAGGCCGCGTAGATACAGCCACTTGCTTTCATAGCCGAGCAGGGGCAGGGGGGAGCCCAGCGAGTCGATGCCCTTGTATTCCGAGGTGCGCAAGCTTGCGCCTGCGCCGACGTTAAAGCCCCACTTGTCGCCTTGGGCTGCCGCATCGGCAGGATTTTCTTCCCAGGCTTCCTGGGCCCGGGCGGGCACAGGCGCGCCCAGAGCGAAGGTCAGCAAGGCCAGCAGGATCAACCTGCCAAAAATGCAATTTTTCATGAATACGCCTAGGAGCGGTCTTCAAGAGCCGCCACGGAAGGCAGTTTTTTGCCTTCCAGCAGTTCCAGCGAAGCGCCGCCGCCGGTTGAGATATAGCCCATGCGGTCAGCCAGACCGTATTTTTCAACAGCGGCTACGCTGTCGCCGCCACCTACCACCACAAAGGCCTTGGAGTCACTCAGATATTCGGCCAGCGCCTTGGTGCCGTCGCCAAAGGGGTCGATTTCAAAAGCGCCCACAGGGCCGTTCCACACTACGGTGGCGGCTTTGGCCAGATATTTTACGTACTGGTTCAGGGTTTCGGGCCCAATGTCCAGAATCATCTGGTCACCAGGCACATCGCCCACAGCATGCAGCATGGCTTGCTGGCCGGGGGCAAACTCTTCAGCGGTGATGACATCCACAGGCAGGGGCAGTTCTTTATTGAGGGTCTTGGCCAGCTCCATAACTTTTTTTGCTTCAGGCACAAGGTCTTCTTCATACAGGGATTTGCCCACCATATAGCCAGCCGCCGCCAAAAAGGTGTTGGCAATGCCGCCGCCCACGATGAGCACGTCCACCTCGTGCAGCAGGTTTTCAAGCAGGTTGAGCTTGGTGGAAACCTTGGCTCCGCCGATGATGGCGATCAACGGGCGGGCGGGATCATCAAGCACTTTTTCAAAGGCTTCAAGCTCTGCCAGCAGCAGAGGCCCGGCGCAGGCCACCTTGGCTACGCGCAGTGCGCCTTCAGTGGAGGCATGGGCCCGGTGGGCAGCGCCAAAGGCGTCCATCACATAGACATCGCCAAGGTTCGCCAGCTTTTCCGCCAGTTGGGGATCGTTTTTCTTTTCGCCCGGCAGAAACCGCACATTTTCCAGCAGAACCACCTGGCCGGGCAGAGGCGTCGCTTCTTCCAGCGTCTTGGCAAGCGTAACAGGCTGGCCAAGGTGTTCAGCGAGGCATTCGGCCACAGGGGCCAGAGAAAACTGCTCGTCATACTGCCCTTCGGTGGGGCGGCCCAAATGTGAAAGAATAATAACACCCGCGCAATGGTTCAGCGCCATCTTGATGGTGGGCACGGCCGCGCGGATGCGCTTGTCATTGGTGATAACGCCGTCCTTCATGGGCACATTGAGATCTTCGCGGATGACAACGGTTTTGCCCGAGAGGTCCAGGTCTTGCATTTTCTGTATAGGCATAGCGCGCTCCCTTTGTTACGTGCAGCAGATATTATGTCGAGGTAACCGGCCCTGAGGGCCATGCGTGCGTATGGTGCGGGGACAGGTTTTTGCCTGCCCCCGCCCGAAACAAGGTCAGTTTTTGCCCATGAGGGCGTGGGCTTTTTCCAGAGCATTGGTCACAGTAAAGCCCAGGCGTTCGAACACCACGTTGCCAGGGGCGGATGCGCCAAAGCGTTCCATACCAATGACGGCCCCGTCCAGGCCCACATACTTGCTCCACCAGTCTGCGGCGGCGGCTTCAATGGCCAGACGCGCGCGCACGGTGCCGGGCAGCACACTTTCTTTGTATTCGGCGCTTTGGGCGTCAAAGATTTCTGCGCAGGGCATGGAAACAACGCGGGCCTTGCGGCCACTGGCGGTGAGCTGGTCGGCAGTTTCAAGGGCCAGACCTACCTCTGAACCGGTAGCCATGATGATGATTTCAGGCGTGCCTTCGCAGTCGCGCAGCACGTAGCCGCCCCGGGCGATGGCCGCCACTTGCTCCTGACTGCGCTGGCAGAAAGGCAGGTTCTGGCGCGAAAGGGAAAGGCCGGAAGGTGTGTGAACGTCTTCCAGCGCGCTGATCCAGGCCACGGCGGTTTCCACGGTGTCGCAGGGACGCCAGAGGTGGAAGTTGGGCATAAGCCGCAGCATGCCAAGCTGCTCCACGGGCTGGTGCGTGGGGCCGTCTTCGCCCACGCCAATGGAGTCGTGCGTCAGCACCCAGATCACGCGGATGCCCATAATGGCCGCAAGGCGCAGGGCGTTTTTGGCCTGGTCGGCAAAGGCCAGAAATGTTCCGGCGTAGGGGATGAAGCCGCCGTGCAGGGCCAGGCCGTTCATGATGGCGCTCATGCCAAATTCGCGCACGCCGTAGGAAATGTAATTGCCCTTGTGCTCCTTTATATCCATATGCACCGAGGAGCTCGTCAAGGTGCCCACAGAACCCGTGAGGTCGGCGGAACCGCCAGCCAGCTCGGGCAGGCGGGGTACGAGGTATTCCAGCGTATTCTTGGAAGCCACGCGGGTGGCCGTGTTTTCGCCCTTGCTGACGGCGTCCTGCAGGGCACCGGCGGCGATCTCTGACCAGTTGTCGGGCAGCTTGCCCTGCATGCGGCGGGTCAGTTCGGCGGCCTGCTCGGGATGGGCCTTGGCGTAGGCGTCAAAAAGCCTGCTCCACGCGGCTTCAGCGGCCTTGCCCGCATGGTGGGCATTCCAGGCCGTATAAATATCCTGCGGAATGGTGAAGGGGGCCTCGTGCCAGCCAAGGGCGTCACGGGTGGCGGTCACGCCGCCTTCGCCCAGCGGTGAACCGTGGCTTGAGGCCGAGTCGGCCTTGGGCGAACCAAAGCCGATGTGGGTCTGGCAGATGATGAGGCTTGGACGGGATTGGTCAGCCTTGGCCTCGGCCAGGGCCTTGTCCAGCGCGGTGGCGTCGTGCCCGTCTACGGGGCCGATGACCTGCCAGTTGTAGGCGCGGTAGCGGGCGGCCACGTCCTCGTCAAACCAGGCGTCGATCTTGCCGTCGATGGAAATGCCGTTGGAATCGTACATGACAATGAGCTTGCCCAGGCCCCAGGTGCCTGCCAGAGAGCAGGCCTCGTGCGACACGCCTTCCATAAGGCAGCCGTCGCCCACAAAGACGTAGGTGTTGTGGTCTACTACCTTGTGTTCGGGGGTGTTGAACTGGGCCGCCAGCATGCTTTCGGCCAGCGCCAGACCCACGGCGGAGGAAATGCCCTGGCCAAGCGGGCCAGTGGTCATTTCGATACCCAGATGGGGTTCATATTCGGGATGTCCGGCGGTTTTGGCTCCCCACTGGCGGAAATTGCGAATTTCCTCCATAGGCAGATCGTAGCCCGTGAGGTGCAGCAGGGCGTAAAGCAGCATGGAGGCATGCCCGTTGGACAGTATGAAGCGGTCGCGGTTGAACCACAGGGGATTGGCAGGATTGTGCCTGAATCCGTGCCGCCAGAGGGCTTCGGCCATATCGGCCATGCCGAGGGGGGCACCGGGGTGACCGGAGCGGGCTTTTTCAACGGCGTCCATAGCAAGGGCGCGGATGGCGTTGGCGCACTGTCTGCGGGTGGGCATGATCATTCCTCTATTTTTGCTTGATATGGGTATCTGCCAGAGCAGATTCGCTCTGAAATCAAGTACAATTTCAAAGCTGACATTTAGCAGAAAACGCGGTTTTCGGCCAACTCCACACCGCTTTGCGGCGGGCGGCTCGGTCTACTCGCCGCCGGGCATTGCAACATTTTAAACGTTGAAATGCCCTGAAGGCTGCCACAGGGCGGCCACCTGAAGTGCCGGACGCGTCTGGCGTCCTTCAAGGGGTTTCATAAAGGCAGCCAGGCGCGCGCCATAGGGTTTGTGGCCAAAAAAGGCCGACCCCGACACAAGTACGTCTGCCCCGGCTTCCACCAGTTGGGCCGTGTTTTCTGGGCATACGCCGCCGTCCACCTGAATAAGCACATCCTCGCCGCCGCAGGCATCCATGAGGCTGCGGGCAGCGCGGATTTTATCAAATGTGGCCGGAATGAACGCCTGGCCGGAAAAGCCCGGGTTGACGCTCATGAGCAGCAGCATGTCCATATCATTGATGAGCCAGCGAATGGCGCCAAGGTCAGTGCCGGGGTTCAGCGCAACGCCAGCCTTGCAGCCCATCTCGCGGATAGCGGAGAGCGTACGCTGCGGGTGGCGGTCGGCCTCGGCGTGGATGACCAGCATGTCTGCGCCCGCATCCCTGAAGTTGCGGATGTAGCGGGACGGGTCCTGTACCATAAGATGCACGTCAAAAAAAAGCCCGCTGCCAGGCCTGAGAGCCTTGATCAGCGGGGGACCAAAGGTGATATTGGGCACATACGCGCCGTCCATCACATCAAGGTGCAGCCAGGTTACCCCGGCGGCTTCAAGAGCTTGCAGCTCTTCGGCCAGACGTGAGAAGTTGGCAGAAAGCAGCGATGGCGATAGGATCATGCGTTTTGTCTGTCTGTTTTTGCGGATGAGAAACCCTGTTGGTTTCTGGCATTCGCAGTTTGGCCGTCTGCTTTCTAAGCAGCAGGCGGTGATTGAGGCTCCACTGGCCCGTTGCGGCCCGTGTGCAGCCTTCTGTATCCAGAGCGTGCTGTCTGGCTGGTGGCGCTTCACGCGCCGTGCCGCTGTCAGAGCAGCGCTTTCGCTCTGGCCGCCACCGCATTTTTACTCTGGCCGCAGTAGCGCTATTCGTTGCTGAGCAGACGGCGTACCGCTGTCAGTTCGCGTTTGAGCATGCGCATAAAGTCCGGGTCTGGCACGGCGGCCACCCGTTCTGGCAGGCTTTCGTCAAGCACTGCACTGCCTTGCAGCACACGGCGCGCGCCTTCAATGGTCATGCCCTGTTCGTGCAGCAATTGCTGTATGCGCTGCAAAAGGCCCACATGCTCTTCGGTGTAAAGGCGTTGCCCCTTGCCCGTGCGTAAGGGCGCCAACTGGGGAAACTCCGTTTCCCAGAAGCGCAGCACGTGGGTTTTGAGGTTGAGCAACTCCGCAACTTCACCGATGCGGTAGGTTTTCTCGTCGTTGTGGTCCAGCATGGGCCCTCCGGACGTCCTCCAAAGCAATGTTAATTGCGGCCATTGCGGCTCAAAATTTTCAGCACTGCCTGCCTGCTCCGCATGCGTGGCACAAGACGCCGAAAACCGTGCATATGCTCCCACAGTCAGGTTCGTCAGGAAGTCTGACCGCCGGGAGCATGCGCATCGCGGATACTCTGCCCTAGATCCTGACGCCCAGAGCCGCCACAAGCGACTGTGCCACTTTTTCCCTTTCCTTGTCCACTTCCGCATCCTTGAGGGTGCGGTCAGCATGACGGAAAGTCAGGCGAAAGGTCAGGTTACGCACGCTTTCCTGCCCATCGGCAGCCTTGGGTTCAAAGCAGTCCACAAGCACGATTTCTTCCAGCAGGGGCAGGCCAAGGCCGCGCACATGCGCCACAATGGCGCTGACAGTGAGGCCCTGCCCGGCCATGACCGTGATGTCGCGCCGAACCGGCGGATACACGGGCAGGGGGCGAAAGCGCACCTCGGCGGCGTCATACAGTTCGCGCAGGATTTCCAGATTCAGTTCGGCAAGCCAGACTTCCTTGCGGGCGTGAAACTCTTCGGCCATAGCGGGTTTGACCCGGCCCATAACGCCAACGGCGCGGCCGTCAACTGTCACCTGCACGCAGGGCAGCAAAAAGGGATGGTTTTGCACAAGGGTGCATTGCGGCTCGGGCAGGTGCAAGAAGCGCAACACGTTTTCCACAATGCCCCGAAGGTCGGTATAGTCCAGGTCGCCTTCTGCCTGGGGCCAGGCTGTGTCAAAGCGCGCGCCGTAGAGCAGCACGCCCAGCATGCCCGTTTCGCGGGCTGTGGTTTCGGAGGTGTCGTCGGCTTCAAAGATATTGGCCAGCTCAAAAAGCCGCAGCCCGGGGATGCCCTGAGCCAGGTTGTTGCGCAGGTCGTGGAGCAGGCCGGGAGCCAGCGCGGTACGCAGAGCGTCCTGCTCTGCCGAGAGGGGGTTCATGATGGATATGCGGCCCTCACGCGGGAGGGCGAGGTGGTCCAGATCCTTGTGGCCCACAAAGCTGTAGTTGACGGCCTCATTGAGGCCAAGGCCCGCGCCCCAGTGTTTGAGGCGTGACCTGAAGGCGTACTCGGATCCTGGCTCGCCAGCGCGGTCAAAGACACGCGCAACGACGGGCAGTTCGGGAGCGATGGTATCAAGCCCGTGCACCCGGCCCACTTCTTCCACAAGGTCGGCCTCGCGGGTGAGGTCGGGCCGCCAGGACGGCTGGCTGACACGCCACACGCTTGAGGAGGCGTCAACGGTGCAGCCCATCCCCGTGAGCACTTTCTGGTCAAATTCGGGAGTCAGGTGGACGCCCAGAAGGGCATCGGCGCGGGCCGGGCGAAAATCGATATTGGCGGCCTTGAAGGGGCGTGGTTCAGAGATGGAAAGCCCCGGCTGCACAGTGCCGCCGCTCATGGCGGCCATCATGGCGCAGGCGCGGTCAAGCGCCCAGACGGTGCGCTGCTGGTCAATGCCGCGCTCAAAGCGGTAGGAAGCCTCGGATGAAAGGCCAAGGCGGCGCGAGGTTTTGCGGATTGTGCCAGGGCGAAACACGGCGCTTTCAAGAAAAACATTGCTGCTTTCTGCGGTGATTTCTGTATTCAGGCCGCCCATAACGCCAGCCAGGCCCACGGCACGGGCACTGTCGCGTATGCAGAGGTCTTGTGCTGTGAGCGTGCGTTCCTGCCCGTCGAGGGTGGCGAATTTTTCGCCTTCCTGGGCACGGCTGACTTCGATGCGGCCGCCTTCAAGCTTGTCCAGATCAAAGGAGTGCAGGGGCTGGCCGCATTCAAAAAGAATGTAGTTGGTCACGTCCACGATATTGGATATGGGGCGCACACCCACGGAGTGCAGGCGGTGGCGCATCTGCATGGGCGAGGGGCCAATGTTGACGCCCGTGATGACGCGGCCAGAATACAGCCAGCAGAGGTCGGGGTCTTTAATGTCAATGGGCACAGGGCGCTGGGGGGCGCTTTCATCAATGAGCAGGGGCATGGCCGGGATATTCAGCGGCAGATTGAAGGCCAGCGCGGTTTCGCGGGCAAGGCCCAGCACAGAAAGGCAGTCCGCCCTGTTGGGCGTGATGGAAATATCCAGAACCTCATGGTCCAGCGTCAGCTGCTCCACCAGGGGCTTGCCCACCACATAGCTTTCGGGCAGCACCATAATGCCGGAATGGTCTTCGGTAAGGCCCAGCTCGCGCTCGGAGCAGATCATGCCAAAAGAAGGCGCGCCGCGCAGCTTGGCTTTCTTGATGACCATGCCGTCGGGCATGGTGGTGCCCACCAGCGCCACTGGCACCTTCTGGCCTTCCGCCACGTTGGGCGCGCCGCAAACGATATCCAGCAACTCGCCCTGGCCAGCGTCCACCTTGCAGACGTGCAGATGGTCGGATTCGGGGTGGTCTTCGCAGGCCACCACAAGCCCCACCACAATGGAGCGGATGGAATCATAGGGACGCCGGATATCTTCCAGCTCAAGGCCGAGCATGGTCAGGCGGTCACCCAGAACTTCAGCCGTGCCTTCGTAAGGCGTAAAATCACGCAGCCATGAAAGTGAGAGCAGCATAGCGTATCCTGTTTTCGCGGGGGGCTTTGGCCGCCGCGTTGGGCGTCATTGGTAGTGGTTTTTACATTTGCGGCCCGAAGGCCAGGCAACCCTTGTTCTGTCAGCCTCAGTTGAAATTCCAGACTGGCGCCGTATCCTTTGGCGTCGGGTCCGGCAGGGGGCGGTTATGCTCCTGCGCGCCTCTGTTGCCATAGGCTCCCGGCCCGGGGCGGCGCTTGGCCGCTTTTTCTTCAGGCGCGTTCTCGGTGATGGTATTGCCGTAGGCATCGGTATAGCCCATGCCACCTTCAGAGGTGCGGCTGACGTTTCTGCCGGGCAGTCCTTCCATCGGTTTTGGGCCACCAGGGGCCTCAATGCCAGTATTGGGGGCGCTGTAGGCTGATTTGGCCCAGGCCATGCCCGCCGTGGCGCCAGAACCTGGCGCAGGCCAGAAACCGGGGGCGCACACAAGAACTGCCGCCACCACGCAAGCCAGCACAAAACCGCGCACGCTGAGGCCAGCCTGGCCACGCTTTTGCGCGTTTTGCTGCCCAAAGGCAGAAGAAGCGGGGTGGGGGCACTGGAGCATGGTCTTTCCTAACGGGCGAACTGGCCGAGAAAACGGGTGTCGTTCTCAAAGAACATGCGCAGGTCGCCGATACCGTATTTGAGCATGGTCACGCGTTCCACACCCATGCCAAAGGCAAAACCGCTGACTTCGGGGTCATAGCCCACAGCCTCGAACACGGCCGGGTCCACCATGCCGCAGCCAAGAATTTCCACCCAGCCCGTGGTCTTGCAGACCCGGCAGGGCGCGTCGCCAATGTGGCCATTGCCGCCGCACATGCAGCAGCTTATGTCCACCTCGGCCGAAGGCTCGGTGAAGGGAAAGAAGCTGGGGCGAAAGCGTACCTGGGTGTCGCCGCCAAAGATGGCGCGCACAAAGGCCGTGAGGGTGCCGCGCAAATGCGCCATGCTGATGCCTTCACCCACCATAAGGCCTTCAATCTGGTGAAACATGGGGGTATGGGTGAGGTCGCTGTCGCGCCGGTAGACCTTGCCGGGAACAACCACGGCCAGCGGGGGCTTGCGCGCCAGCATGGTGCGGGCCTGCACGGGCGATGTGTGGGTGCGCATGAGCACCTTGTCGGTGACATAGAGGGTGTCTTGCATGTCGCGGGCGGGGTGCTCTGGCGGCATGTTCAGGGCCTCGAAATTGTAGTAGTCAAGCTCCACTTCGGGGCCAGACACGATTTCAAATCCAAGGCCGTTGAAAATATCGCAAATTTCTTCCATCACCAGGGTGGTGGGGTGCAGGGTGCCGCTCCAGGGGGCGCGGCCGGGCACCGAGGGGTCAAAGCGCTTGAGGGCTTCGGCTTCGCGTCCGGCTTCAAGGGCCTGCTTGCGGGCCTCGAACAGCGCGTTGCAGCGCTCTTTGACACTGTTGGCCGTCTGACCAACGGCGGGGCGCTGTTCAGGCTCCAGCTTGGGAAGCTGGCTCATGATTTGGGCGATGCGGCCCTTGCGGCCCAGAAAATCTACCCGCAGGGCCTCAAGCCCATCCAATGAAGAAGCCTGATCCAGACCTTTTTCAAGCTCGGGGACCAGGCCTTCCAGTGCAGAAATCAGATCCATACGGATTCCCAATACCGCCTGTGCGGCGCTGACGTTGAATATTGTGCAAATGTAAAAACAAAGGGCGTGGGCAGCGCATCGCACCGTCCACGCCCCGTATATCATGCCTGACCCTGCTCCCGCAAGCCAACCAGCCTAAGGATTCATCCTTGCTGGCCAGCGCGGCCTGGAGGCCTGCTCCGGCGCGGGGAGCGCCAGCTCTGTGCCTTGAGCCTTTGCATCAAGAAATGCTCGGGCGACTACTCAAGCAGAAACCCGTCGTAACGGGCGTTTTTTGAACTTCAAGAACTGACGTTCTCAACGTTCACCTGCTCTAGTTGCTCAGAGCTGCCTTGGCCATGTCGACGATTTTGGCGAAGTCGTCTTTTTTGTAGACGGCCAGGTCGGCGAGAACCTTGCGGTTCAGGTCGATGCCAGCGACTTTGAGACCGTGCATGAAGCGGCTGTAAGACAGGCCGCTCAGGCGGGCGCCAGCGTTGATACGCAGAATCCACAGGGTGCGGAAGTCGCGCTTGCGCAGTTTGCGGCCCACGTAGGCGTACTGCAGCGAACGTTCCACAGCCTCACGGGCGGTGCGGTACAGACGGCTGCGGCCGCCACGAAAACCCTTGGCAGCGGTCAAATATTTTTTGTGACGGCGATGACCGGTAAGACCTCTCTTGACACGCATGGTGTAACCTCCTTCTCCCAACCAGGCGGAGGAATGCCCGTTGGGGGGTGTAAAGATCATGTGCCCTCGGTGAGGGGAGCGGATTGAACGTCAGTTGCGGCTCCGCGCGCGCCGCGACGCTTTCGCGTCATAGGATTGTATCAAGGGTCCGCAGGCTAAAGTTTTGTGCCGCCCATAGGGCTGACACGCTTTCGTCTGGCGGCAGTGGGGCCTTGCAATGTATTTGTACGCCACAAGGGCGTAGACATTTACGCGCAGCGGCAACCAGCTTCCCGGCGAAAGACAGGGGCTTTAGCCGTTGGGCAGCATGCGGCGCACAGCTTTTTCGTTGGTCTGATCCACGGTGGTGGACTGACCAAGACGCATCTTGCGGCTGGCGGCCTTCTTGGTGAGAATGTGGCGCAGGTTCTGGCGACGACGCTTGAACTTGCCGCTGCCAGTCTGCGAAAAACGCTTGGCGGCGGAACGCCTGGTTTTAATCTTGGGCATGGCGTACTCCTTAACGAAAGCATATACCCGGCATGTCACAGGACGCACCAGGGGAAGGGCATAATGCCCCAAAGCGCCTCAGGGCGCAAGCGCTAATGTCAGATACCCGAGCAGCAAAAGCTACTTTTTGGGCACCAGCATCATTTGCAGGGTGCGGCCTTCGGCACGGGGTTCTTGATCAACCTTGGCGATATCTGCAAGGTCTTGCACCACACGTTCCAGAATGGACATGCCGCGATCTTTATGCACAATTTCGCGGCCCCTGAAGAATACCGTAATCTTACAGCGGTCACCGTCTTCAAGAAAGCGACGGATATGGCGGACCTTGGTTTCGTAATCGTGGTCGTCCGTTTTGGGGCGAACCTTGATTTCCTTGATCTGCACCACAGTCTGGTGTTTTTTGGCTTCCTGCTTTTTCTTCTGCTGCTCGTACTTGAATTTGCCGTAGTCCATGACGCGGCAAACTGGCGGCTCCGAGTTGGAAGAAACTTCTACGAGGTCCAGGCCCGCTTCTTTAGCCAGGGCGATAGCCTCATTACGCTGCAAAATACCAAGCTGCTCACCATCGGCAGCGATCACGCGCACTTCACGGGCGCGGATTGTTTCGTTGCGACGCACGCTGTCTTGCGGCATGTCGCGGCGGAATCTCATGTTAGGCGAAGCTATAGCGCATCCCTCCTTTTTTGAAAGGCTCTTCGGCGTCTGCGCGAATAAGCGCGGCGATTTCTGCCACAGACTTGAGCCCCAGGTTATCCCCATTGCGCAGACGCACATTTGCGCCGCCCGCCTGCACTTCCTTTTCACCCACAACAAGAATGTACGGAACCTTTGCCAACTGAGCCTCACGCACCTTGAATCCCAGTTTTTCATTGCGCGTGTCGGCCTGGGCACGGATGCCCAATGCCTTGAGTTCGTCACACATTCTGGCGGTGGCTTCGTCGCCGGCGTCGGTCACCGTGAGCAGGCGGGCCTGCTCGGGCGCGAGCCATGTGGGCAGAGCCCCGGCAAAATTCTCCACCAGGATGCCGATGAAGCGTTCAAGCGACCCCATGATGGCCCGGTGCACCATGACCGGGCGGTGGCGCTCGCCGTCTTGCCCCACATAGGTGAGGTCGAAGCGTTCGGGCAGGGTGAAGTCCACCTGAATGGTAGAACATTGCCATTCGCGGCCAATGCAGTCCAGCAGGCGTACGTCGATTTTGGGGCCGTAAAAGGCGCCGTCGCCCTCATTGATGGTATAGGGCAGGCCAGCTTTTTCTACAGCCTGCACAAGGGCGCTGGTGGCCATCTCCCATGCTTCGTCCGTGCCAATGCTGCTCTCGGGCCGGGTAGACACTGCCACCTTGTACTCAA
>JAQVZK010000027.1 GCA_028708195.1 Desulfovibrio sp. | reverse complement strand
ACCGCATACTGTTGAGCCGCGTTTATGACGTGGCGGTGGAGACCCCTCTTGAAGAAGCCAAGACCCTTTCCCGGCGTCTTGGCAACCGAATTTTGCTCAAGCGCGAAGACTATCAGCCTGTTTTTTCCTTCAAGTTGCGCGGCGCGTACAACAAGATGGCCCGCCTTTCGCCAGAAGATCTACGGCGCGGTGTCATTGCGGCTTCAGCGGGAAACCATGCTCAAGGTGTGGCCCTGGCCGCGCGCAAGCTTGGCTGTGAGGCCATTATTGTCATGCCCGTAACCACACCCGCCATCAAGGTGGACGCGGTGCGTCGGCTGGGCGGACAGGTCGTTCTTTCTGGCGAGTCCTTCAGTGATGCCTGGCAGCATACGCTTGATCTTATCAAGGAAACGGGCTGCATTTATATTCCGCCGTTTGATGATCCTGATGTCATTGCTGGTCAGGGCACCATTGCTATGGAAATCCTTCGCCAGCACCCCGGCGATATCCACGCGGTCTTTGTTCCCATTGGCGGTGGCGGCATGGCGGCTGGTGTTGCGGCCTACATCAAGAATCTGCGCCCAGAAATCCGTGTCATCGGTGTGGAACCTGTGGATTCGGACGCCATGCGCCGTTCGGTCATGGCAGGGCACAGAGTGGAACTGAATGATGTGGGCCTCTTTGCCGACGGTGTGGCCGTGAAGCTTGTAGGTGAACATACCTTTGACCTGTGCCGCGACTTACTGGACGACATCATCGTTGTGGATACCGACGCCATCTGTGGTGCTATAAAGGATATCTTTGAAGATACGCGCCTTGTGGCCGAGCCGGCTGGCGCTCTGGCCCTGGCTGGCCTGCGCGCTTACGCGGCTGACAGCGGTCTGCGCGATGCCACCCTGGTGGCCATCGTCAGCGGTGCCAACATGAATTTTGACCGTCTGAGCCACGTTGTGGACAGGTCAGAAATCGGCGCGCACCGCGAGGCCCTTCTGGCTGTGACCATCCCCGAAGCTGTGGGCAGTTTTCGCGCTTTGTGCGCCTCTTTCGGCAACCGCAACATCACCGAATTGTGCACGCGGTTTTCTGACCCGGAAAAAGCGCGGGTGCTGGTGGGCATCAAGATCAGCGGGCGCGACGATGTGGCAGAAGTGCTCACAGAGTTGCGCGGCAAAGGCTTTGAGGCCATTGACCTGACGGATAACGAACTCGTCAAGATGCACCTGCGGCACCTTGTGGGCGGCAACGCGCCCCAGATACTGCACGAACGGCTGCTGCGCTTTACCTTTCCCGAGCGGCCAGGTGCCCTGCTGGACTTTATGGACGCCATGCGCGTGGACTTCAGCATAACGCTGTTTCAGTACCGCTATCACGGTGCGGATTTTGGCCGGGTGCTGGTGGGCTTTGAGGCCCCGGAAGAAAAGCGCGAAGCCTTTGAAGACTTCTTGCAAAGGGTTGAACGTATGGGCTACCCCCATGTGGAAGAGACGGACAACCCCGCATACAAAATGTTCCTCGGCTGGCACGAAGACTAGGGGCTGTTTGGTTTTGAAGCGTTTTGTTGGGGAGGGCCCCTTTTGCAAAAGAGGCCTCCCCAACCTCATAAAACTCTTGTCTTATTTCAGTGTATTATCTGGAACTCTTGACTGTTGCTGTTAAAAAAAACAAGGCCGCGCGTTGTAACGCACGGCCTTGTTTTTTTATGGAATTTTTGTGGAGAAACGCCGCTTTAACGGGCGCCGAAGCCCGGCACGTGAAACCGTTTTTCAAGCCAGCGCAAAAGGAAGGTGGCCAGGGTTACCATGCCCAGATAATAGGCTCCCACCGTGACGAAAACTTCGGTAAAGCGAAACGTGTCCGAAGCCACAACCTTGCCCTCGCCCATAAGTTCCATACAGGTCACAAGATAGGCAAGAGAACTGTACTTGATGAGGTAGATTATTTCATTGCCGCAGCCGGGCAGGGCGCGACGGGCAGCCTGTGGAATGACTATCCAGGCGACAGTCTGCCATGTGCTGAAACCCAGCGCTTCTGCGGCGCGAATCTGCCCCTGACGGATGGAAAGCAGGGCCCCGCGCACATATTCACTCTGATAAGCCGCTGTGCAGAGAGTAAAGCTTGTGAGTGCGGCCCCGTAAGGCGGGAAAAAAATACCGATCTTGGGCAGCGCGTAGTAGATCATCATCAACTGCACCACAAGGGGCACACCGCGCACAATGGCGGTGAAGCCGTCGCCAAGGCGGCGCACCCAGCGGGGCCCAAAGGAGCGCGCGCAACCAAGAAGCACGCCGCCCACAAAGCCCAGGCTGCCAGCAGGGATGATGAGAGCCAGCGAAACGAGCAAGCCCTTGTTGAGGGCAGGTATGAGCTCGGTGCTGAAAAAGGCCGTGTCCAGCACGCTAGCCCCCCATCTCCAGCAGGCGTTGGCAAAAGTCACGCGTGCGCGTGGTGGAGCCTTCTGCCAGAAGCACGTCGGGTGCCCCCTGCTCAATGAGCTTGCCCTGCTCCATAAATATGATTTCCGTGGCGAGAGCGCGGGCAAAGTCCATCTGGTGGGTGGCCATGATCATTGTCATGCCGCCGCCAGCAAGGTCGCGTATGACGGCCAGCACTTCGCCCACCAGTTCCGGGTCAAGGGCAGAGGTGGGCTCGTCCAGCAAAATGACCTTGGGGTCCATAGCCAGGGCGCGCGCCATAGCCACTCGCTGTTTCTGGCCGCCAGAAAGTTGCGCCGGGTAGAGCAGGGCGCGGCGGGCAAGCCCCACGCGGGCGAGCTCTTCATGCGCCCGGGCTTTGGCGTCCTTATGATTCATGCCGCGCACCTTGCGCAGAGCAATGGCCACGTTTTCTTCAGCGGTAAGATGGTCAAACAGGTTGAAATCCTGAAAGATCATGCCTACCTGAGCGCGAAAGGCACACAAGGCGGGTTTGCTCGTGCGGTCAAGCCGTTGCCCTTCAAGGTAAATCTCGCCCTTGTCCGGTGGGATAAGGCAGTTGATGCTCTGCAGTAACGTGCTTTTGCCCGCACCCGAAGGACCAATGAGCACCTTGAGTTCGCCGCGGCGTACCGAAAGGCTGCAATTGTTCAGAATGGGCTTGCCGCCCAGCATCTTGGAGATGCCCTCAATGCGCAGAATAGCTTGTTCGTCCACATTCATGGCTTATCCCACACCCATGCCTTCCATGCTCATTCCAGAGGAATAGCCCGGCACATGGACTTTTTCTTCCAGCCGGCGCAGAACTTTCAGCACCACCAGAGTCAGCAGAAAATAAATACAGCCCGCCGCCGCGTAAAGGGCCAGATGTTCGTGCGTGCGTGCGGCCACAAAGGATGTTCTGGCCATGATATCCTGTGTGCCAAGAACGTAGCAGATGGCCGAGTCCTTGAGCAGGATTGAAAATTCGTTGGCCCAGCCCGGTATGGAAAGGCGCATGGCCTGTGGCAGAATAATGCTGCAGATACCGGTGGTTTCGCCCATGCCAAGAGCACGGGCCGCATTGAGCTGCCCCTGCGGCAGGCTTTCAATGGCCCCGCGAAAAATTTGCGACTGGTAGGCAGTGCTGGTGCAACCGAGCACAAGGCAGCATATCATAAAAGGATCTGCCGGAAGGCCCAGGCTGATGAAAAATCCGTAACACAAGAAGAGCAGCACAAGAATGGGCACGCCGCGAAAAAACCACACATAAAGCGCCACAAAACGGCGCAGCCAAGGGCCGCCATACACCTGGGCCACAGCCAAGGGCACGCCGAGCACAAGGCCCATCGCAAGAGAGATGGTCACATTGCCAACTGTGACCAGGCTGCCGGACAGCATGGACGGCAGCGCGTGGTAAACTATAAGGAGTGAATCCATATGTGGGAGTTGCCGTAGGTTGGGCAGAACAGCGCGGACCGCCGGAAATTCCGGCGATCCGCGCCTGCCAGTCAGCGCTATTGCCTAGATTACTTGCTCAGATATTTCTTCTGAAGCTCCTGCCAATAAGGATCGGCCTTGAGCTTCTTGTAGCCATCATTGATGAGCTTTTGCAGATCCTTGTCTTCTTTGCGCATGGCAACGCCAAACTTGTCGGGTTCGCCGTGGGTGCCAGCCTTTTTGACGGCACGGCCCTTTGAGATGGCGTCGTCAGCGGGCAATTCGTCCATAAGGGCCACTTCAATGCGGCCGTTGAGCAGGTCTTCAACAGCAAGAGGAGCGGATTCATAAAAACGCAGTTCAAAGGGGTAGCCCTTTTCCTGCTGTTCCTGCTTGATGGCATTGGCTTCAGAGGTGCCGCGCTGCACACCGAGCTTGACCTTCTTGCTCAAAACATCCTTCGGAGTCAGCGTGGAGTTTTCCGGAACAAGAAACACGCGTGACACTGTCCAGTAAGGATCAGAAAATTCTACAACCTTGGCGCGTTCGGGCGTGATGCTCATGCCAGAATCAACCATGTCGATCTGCTTGGCCACAAGGGCGGGAATGATGCCGTCCCACGCCATAGGCTTGTGGGTGATTTCAAAGCCCATATTTTTGGCTATCCAGTTGAGGGAGTCCACGTCAAAGCCAGCGGGTTGACCGGTCTTTTCGTCCACATAGGCGAAAGGCGGGTAGTTGGGGTCAATGCCGTTCACATAGCTTTTTTTGGCAAAAGCGGGCACGGCAGCCATAACGGCGGCCAGCAGTGCGCAGACAAAAATTTTTTTCATGCTCAGTTTCCCCCTCGGAATATGGCGGTGGCCGTTGGCGGCTGGGCCATGTGTGCACATGGCGGCAACCATCTAAGGATGGGCATGCGCTGCGGGCGATACCGCGTAAACGCACAGGCGCGTGCAGGCAGGCATCAGGCTTGCCCCGGCGCGAACTACGGCAAAACAAGAAGTTTATCTAACAGAAGCTTTGCTCTGACGCAAGGCCGGTACGAGAGGCCATTTTGTTATTTGCAGCATGAATGAATATGGTATATTTATGTGGCATTAGACAGTGCGTCTGGTGACGTAAATGAATGTTTTATCCTGAATGAACTGCAACGGGTAATATTGGCTCCAGTTAGGCTTTCAGCCTCCACTCGCTTTTTTTAGGCATGATGACTATGACAAAGACCTCGTGCTGGGAACAGCTTTCCGTTCTGACCGGCATTTCAACGCAAAAGCTTTTGCTCTGTTTTTTTGACATGCTGGCCCTTCTTGGAACGGCCCTGTTTGTTTTTTGGGTGCGTGCAGCCTTTGGCGGTCTTGACCAGGTGCTATACCACTGGGTGGTGCCCCTGCTGTTTCTCGGCCCGTTTTTTGGGGCCGGGCTTGGGCTTTACCAGACCATAAGCCCAGCACCTCACCGTGAGCTCAAGGCGCTGTTTCAGTTGGTCAGCCTATTGTACGCCATTATTCTGGCCGTTCTTTTTTTGTCCAAAATGGGCGACGCGTACTCACGCATTGTCATCATGGGCAGCTGGGTGGCAACGCTGTTCACCATGCCCCTGGCACGCCATCTGTGTCGGCACCTTTATTCCCGCAGGCGCTGGTGGGGCAAACCTCTGATTATTTTTGACCATTGCCGGGAAGGGCGAGAATTGTGGCGCTATCTCAAGCGTCACCCCGAAAGGGGGCTGAACCCCGCTGCCATTTATGACCTGCCAGATAGACCTGAAGACATGCGCTTGCTGTTCAGCTCTGTTTCGGCGCGGTATCCCAAGGCCATGGCCCTGCTTCTGCAAAAAGTGGGTCAGCCGCAGCATGCAGACGTTACTACCGAGGCCTGCCGGTACTTCAGTAGCACCTTGGTAGTGCCGGCATTTGGCGGCGGTTTTCGGGTGCACTGGCTGACCCCGCGCGATCTTGGCAGTGCAGTGGGGCTCCTGGTACGCCAGAATCTGCGTGACAAACGGCGGCTTTTTGTCAAGCGCTGCCTTGATCTCGTACTGTGCCTTCTGGGGGCCGTCGTTTTGCTGCCTTTAGGGGCCGCCCTGGCTCTCGTCATAAAACAGGACAGCCCCGGCCCGGTCTTCTACAGGCAAAAACGCATTGGCCAGCATGGCAGAGAAATAAGCATCTTCAAATTTCGCACTATGGTGCAAGATGCGGACAAGGTTCTCAATGATGTGCTGGCTCGCGACGCTGCCCTGCGTCAGGAATGGACCTGCGACCGAAAGCTTAAGAGTGACCCCCGTATAACCCGTGTGGGTCGCCTGCTGCGTAAACTGAGCCTTGATGAGCTGCCCCAGCTTATCAATGTTGTTACGGGTGACATGAGCCTTGTGGGGCCACGGCCCATCGTGCATTCAGAAGTGAAAAAATACGGTGCTGTTTTTGAGGAGTACTGCATGGTCAAACCCGGCATCACCGGGTTATGGCAGGTCTCTGGTCGTAATAACACGACCTATCAGGAGCGCGTGAATTTTGACCAGTACTATATCAACAACTGGTCGGTGTGGATGGACTTGTGGATTCTGGGCAAGACTGTCCCCGTGGTTATTTTGGGGTACGGAGCCTATTGATGGCCGAGCGCGGCAACAAGCTTAACCGCTTTCTTGATCGGTGGGCGGGCATCCCGCTGACCTTGTGCTCTGCCGGTTTGCGCGCGGCAATGGGAACCTCTGCCTTGGCAGCACCCGCGCGAGTGCAGAGTGTGGGCTTTCTTTGCCTGGGGGCCATAGGCGACCTTTTGCTCTTTTCATCTGTAATTGCAGGGTTGCGCAAACATTTGCCAGATGCCCGGTTTTATCTTTTAACCACAAAGGGCAATGCGTCCACAGTTCCGCTGATTCCAGGCATTGACGAGAGCGCCGCTTTTGGGGTGCGTCAGGTGCCCGCCATGCTCTCCTGGTTGCGTGAAAAGAGACTGGATGTTTTGATCGACAGCAGCCAGTGGCCGCGTTTGGGGGCTGTTTTAAGTAATCTGTCCGGTGCCAATCGCACTGTGGGCTTTGAAACTTCAGGTCAGTGCCGGGCTTATGGCTATTCCTACAAGGTGCCTCACCGTGCGGACAGGCACGAGGTGGAAAACTTTGTGGCATTGGGCAGGAGCCTGTTTCCGGATATGGAGGCGGCCCCCGGCCTGGCCCTGCCGCAAGAACCACCTGTGGACGCAGCGCAGGCTGACGCTATGCTTGAAAGCATGGCTGGCGCGCGTTTGCCGCGTATTTATCTGCATATGTGGCCTTCGGGCATCCACGCCTGGCTTAAAGAATGGCCTGCGGAGTACTGGGCTTTTTTGGCAAAAAGACTTTATGAGCTGGGTTTTCAGGTCTGCCTTACGGGTGCGCCGGGCGATGCACAGCGTAATGTGGCCTTTCTTGAAGCCCACGCAGACTGCCCCGCCGTATCCCTTGCCGGTAAGCTTTCTCTGCCTGCTCTGGCCTGGATGTTCTCCAGGGGGGCAGCTGTGGTTTCGGTGAATACGGGCACCATGCATCTGGCAGCCCTGGCAGGAGCGCCCACCGTGGGCTTGCACGGGCCCACCAACCCCATGCGCTGGGGGGCGTGGGGCAAGGCTACCAAAAGCCTGCTGCCGCATACCGGGGCCTGTGCCTACCTTAATCTGGGGTTTGAATACCCGAGACCCCTTGAATCCTGCATGGGCGGGCTGCCTGTTGAAGACGTGCTCAACGCACTGAAACAATTGGGTGTTTACCAATCCAGGTGTGAAAGCTGACCTTTTATGCCGCTTCAAAAGTCTTCTGTTCCAAAAACAGGCCCCGAAATCAAAGATTTCGGGGCCTGTTTTATGGTTCTGATAAAAGCGGCCGTAGCATTTGCAGCAGCTGGCTCGGAAAAAATGAGTCGCTTGGTGTCTTGAAACTCAGCCTTCCGGCACAGTGACAGGCTTAGAATTCCGGCACATCTGCAGGCCTGCCTGCCTTGACCTTGTCCAGATAAACGGCCCAAGCTTCACCAATGGCAAAGAGGCGGTCCCTGGGGATGACCGTGCTGTCATAGGTGAGCAGCACCGAGCCGCTGACGGGGTTGCACTCCACAGCGATTACCCCGGCGATGGCTTTCATGCGTGCTTCGGCCAAGGCTGCCACAGCCACGTTTTGCAGGGCAGGGTGGCGTATGCGCACCCGGCCGTCTACAAAGCTACGCACATATTTAAGTAGATGCAGGGTGCTCAAAATGACTGTCCTCGCCCGGCAGGGCCTTTTGGGGCAGGTGGGGCCGCATGGCATTGAGGGCCACGCCCAGTGTGGTCACATTGTGCAGCAGGGCAGAGATTGCCGGCCCCATAAACATAAAGAGGCCGCCCACCAAAAAGGCGCTGTTGAGCGTCAACGTGGCCACAAAATTGAAATGGATGCGCCGTAATGTGCGTGTACCCAGCAGGCGGGCGTTTATAAGGCCTTCAAGGTTGGGGTGGGTCAGCAGTACGTTGGCCACCTCGCGGGCCAGATCCGTACCGTCAATCATGGCAACGCCCACGTGTGAAGCGGAAAGCGCCGGGGCATCGTTGATGCCGTCGCCCACCATAAGTACCTTGCAGCCTTGATCTGTCAGGTCCTGAATGATGCGGGCCTTGTCTGTAGGCAGCACCTGCGAGCGATACTCGTCGATGCCCACACGGGCGGCCACGGCACGCGCCGTGCGCTCGTCGTCACCCGTCAGCATGAGAATGCGGTTAAAGCCCAATCCGCGAAGTTCTTCTACCACACGGGGAGCTTCGGGCCGCATTGGGTCTTCGATGGAAACCATGCCAGCCACCTTGCCGTCTTCACTCATAAAGAGCAAAGAGCGTCCCATGCTGGTCTGTTCTTCAATGGTTTCGCTCAGAACAGAAAGGTCTACGTTTTCGTCATGTTCTATATAGTGGCGGCTGCCCACCCGCATCTTTTTTCCGTACAGCGTGGAGGCCACGCCGTGGGCAACCACGTATTCCACGTGGGCGTGCTCTTCGGCATGCTTGAGGCCTTCTTCATCAGCCTTGCGCACAACGGCGCGGGCCACGGGGTGGGGAAAATGTTCCTCAAGGCAGGCCATGACGCGCAAAACCTCGGTGCGGTCAAAATCCGGCGCGGGAAAAACTTCCACCACTTTGGGGCTTGCCTGGGTGAGGGTGCCTGTTTTGTCAAAGACGACAGTGTCGGCCTCATTGAGGGCTTCAAGATACCGCCCGCCCTTGATGACCATGCCATGACGGGCCCCTTCGCGCATGGAGGCCAGCACCGCCAGCGGGGTAGCCAGCTTGAGCGCGCAGGAGTAGTCCACAAGCAGTACCGAGGCCGCACGGCGGAAGTCGCGCGTGAGCAGCCACACAAGGGCCGCCAGACCAAAGGTAAAAGGCACCGCCATGTCGGCAAGGCGTTCGTACTTGCCTTGAATGCCAGCTTTGAGTGATTCAGATTCTTCAATGAATTTAACAACCTGACGAAGCCGAGTGCCGTCGCCCACATGACGGGCGCGAATGACCAGGCATCCTTCTTCCACAACCGTGCCAGCAAAAACAGAGGCACCTGTTGTGCGGTTGACGCCCAGCGGCTCGCCCGTCATCGATGACTGGTTGACCACGGCGTGGCCTTTTTCAACCACGCCGTCCACGGGGATGCTGCCGCCGTCGCGCACAACGACAAGGTCGCCTTCCTTCACCTGGGCCAGAGGAACGGAGACTTCTGTTCCCTCGACGAGCAGCCAGACGTTTTCAACGTTGAGCGCCAGGCTTTCGGTAAGGGTGGCCATAGAGCGGCGGCGCGTCCAGTATTCCAGCGTTTCACCAAGGCCCAGCAACAGGGTCAGCAGGCTGACCGTGCGAAAATCGCGCATGACAAGGGACGCGCCAATGGCGGCTGCGTCCAGCACATCCACGTTGAGCGCGCCGCGCAGTGCAGCCCGGATACCTTTGAAAAGAAAGGGAACTGCGCTCACCACGCTGTTGACCATGCGCAAGGCCATCGGCAGCAGGGGGCGCACAAAGATGTACTGAAAAACGGGCATCAGCCCTTCAGTAAGAGTAGCCTCGCCGGGTTGGGGATTGGGGTCATCAATCAGTTCAGCCAGGGGGCCATTCTGGCCACCCGCTCCCACAAAGAGGGTCAAAGCAGTTTCGCGGCTCTCATCATCATCAAAGAAAAAGAGCAGGCTTCCCAGACGGGGATTAACACTTACTTCGCTTATACCAGGCAGCGTGGCAAGCGCACCGGCCAAGGTTTCGGCCTGCGCCATGCCAAGAGGGCAAGAGGCGCGCACGCGCATTCTGCCGGATTCGGGCGTGGTCAGGCCACGCAGCTCATGAACAATGTAAAAACGCATGCGCGCGCTCCTGTTCCATATATAAATTGAATCTGTACGATGGGATAGCCCCTTGGGAAGGACAACTGCGCGCAGTGGCATGAGCCGGAGCGGGCGCCTGTTTATCCGACTTCCATATATCTGGCAGGCGAAAGGGGCGCATGCCATGCGTGCGGCTTGGTCGCTCGGCTGACATCTGGCAGTTGTTCTTGGCACCGGAACGGTAGCCTTGGCTGACTGTTCCGGTGCCGGGCATTGTCGTTATGCTCTTGTGCCGTTTCACGCTGCAACTGCAGAGCGTGTGTAAAAGCTTTCGCCTTGTGAGGCTTGCTGTGCAAAATGGGCCTAGGCTTCAGTCGCGTCCTTGGTGGACTTGCGTTTTTCAGAGGCCATGCGGGCTTCAGCGGTGAGGTCTTCCACGTCTTCTTTCAGAGCTTCAACCTTGGTCAGCAGGGCATCCTTGACATCAATGCCACGGCTGATGAGGTCAGTCGCCAGGGGCTTGAAATCAAGCTTGCCACGGCTCGCAGCCGCAGTGCCCACAGCGCCGACAATCAGGCCACCCAGAAACCACAGGCCAAATTTCAGTCCGTTATTCATGATACGCCTCCTAGATGATAGCGTTGCAAACCGTTTGCGCGGCAAGCCACGCCAGACGGCAGGGTAAAAGGCCTTACACCCTGCCACGCAGGCGTGGCAGGGCTGAGGGAAAATATAATAATTGTGAAAAGGCAGGAAGTCTAGCTGCCAGAACCAGCCAAATCGACCTTGATAAAGTCGGCTTCGCTGTTACGGAGCGAGATCGTGACGCCAGACAGGCGCAGTGCGACAGGGTCTTTAAGGGGGGCACGTCCAACGATGGAAACCGTGGTGCCGGGGATGAGGCCCATGTCACGAATGCGGCGGTTCATTTCACCAAGGGCTTCCACAGCGGCGATTTTGCCCTGCTGGCCTACCTGCATCTGACGCAGATTGACAATCTGGCTCATGCGTGTTCTCTCTTTTTTTAGCCTTGAGGCTGTGATATAATAAATTTATGAGTTCAGGCCCGTGCTCAAGCCTCGATGCATGTTTTATACTGCATCAGGTATGGCGGCATGGGGGCCCAAATTACCTACAGGCTTGGTGAGAATCTTGCTCTCGCCAGTAAGATATGTCAAGAGAAAAGAAAGTCAATTTCAAACCGGGCCTTTTACGACCCGCCTTTTACCAAGGAGGCCCCATGCCGTCTTCTTACGTTGCGCATGTGATGGAAGGCCGGGCGCGCCTGCGTCATCCTGCTCTGGCCGAGGCCAAGGTTCGCGATGCTGCACAGGCCTTGCTGCAAGCGGAAACAGAGGTCAGCGAAGTGCGTTTTGGTTCGGAATCCCTTTTGTTGCTGATGGCACCCGGTACAGATTTTGCCGCCATCTGCAAGCGGCTGGAAAAAAAAGTACCGGCCCTGTTGAAGCCCAAGAGCGAAGTTGCCGCGGCCCGCAGAGCTGAAAAGCACTCACAGCTTGCCGTAGCCGCTTGCAAGGGGGCGGCGCGGGGCACAGGCTTTGGCGACATGCTGGGCGACATGCAGGTGCCAGCCTTTTTGCAAGCCCTGGTGTCTGGAACCGGCAATAGCAAGATTATGGGTATAACCCATCGTAAATTTGCGGTGCGCACCATGCTTGGCGCGGGCGGTCTTTGCCTGCTTACCGGGTTTGCTGGTGGCAAGAGCCTGCATGTGGTTGCGGGTTTGACTTGGGCGGCCCTGGCAACCCGCCATGTCTGGGTGCGCCGTAAGGCATTGTAAAATCAGCAATAAGTTTAAATAAAAAGGCTGGGGCGCTATGGCACCCCAGCCTTTTACTGTTTTGATGCGTGGGTTATTCGGCCTTTGTGATGTCGCCGCCTTCAAGGGCCTCTTCTGTTTCATGCCGCCCCGCCACAAGGTTGCGGTGCCCGGAAATGATTTTGGGTATCACTTCTGGTTCGGCCAAGGATGTGGTGTCGCCAATATCATCGTAACTGTCACCAGCTATTTTGCGCAGCATGCGGCGGATAATCTTGCCCGAAGTGGTCTTGGGCATGCCGTCAACAAACTGGATGTATTCCGGGGTAGCCAGCGCACCGATGTCGCGTCGTACTGCCTCACGCAGTTTGGCGCGCAAGTCGGCGCTCCACGGCACTTCGTCGCGCGTGACAATGTATACGTAGATGCCTTCGCCCTTGAGGGCATGCGGCATGGGAACAACAGCAGCCTCGCCCACCTCCGGGCAACTGGCAAGAACCGCTTCGATTTCTGCCGTGGAGAGGCGGTGCCCCGACACGTTGATGGAGTCGTCAATACGGCCCAGAATCCAGAAATATCCGTCCT
>JAQVZK010000312.1 GCA_028708195.1 Desulfovibrio sp. | reverse complement strand
AAGGAAAGTTTGCCTTGATAAGCCCCGTGACCACGTCCACACTTGGCCGTTGCGTCGCAAGAATAAGATGAATGCCAGCAGCACGGGCAAGCTGCGCCAGCCGCACTATGCTGGTTTCCACCTCACGGGCGGCGGTCATCATGAGGTCGGCCAGTTCGTCGATGACAATGACCAGGTACGGCAAAGGCTCCAGGTCTGAAAAGTCCGGGGGCAGGTCATTTTTATAGGCGGCAAGCTTCTGGTTAAAGCCAGCAACATTGCGCACGCCAAGGCGGGCCATAGCCGCATAGCGACGGTCCATTTCGTGCACAGCCCATTCCAGGGCGTTTTTGGCCTCATTCATCTCTGTAACAACAGGGTGCACCAAATGGGGCTCATCAGCGTATACAGCCATTTCGATGCGCTTGGGGTCAATAAGCAAAAGCTGCATGTCTTGCGGCTGCGTGCGGTAAAGCAGGCTGACGAGAATGCCGTTGAGGCAGACGCTTTTTCCCGCACCAGTGGCCCCGGCCACAAGAAGATGCGGCATGCGGGTCAGGTCGGCCATAAAGGGCTTGCCGGCGATGTCTTTGCCAAGAATCATTGTCAGCGGGCCGCAGCCAGTGCGGAAGGCTTCGCAGGCGGCCAGTTCCCTGAAATTCACCGTTTCGCGTAATTCATTGGGAATTTCGATGCCAACGGTATCGGATCCGGGAATGGGTGCCTGAATGCGGATAGCCACGGCTTTGAGGGCCAGGGCCAGATCGTCTGTCAGATTGGATATACGGCTTACGCGAATGCCAGGGGCCGGGCGAACTTCAAACATGGTAACCACCGGGCCGGGGGTTATGCGCACAAGTTCGCTTTGAATGTCAAAATCATTGAGGCAAGCCATCAGCGCCTGCCCTCGGGCCTGAAGGTCTTCGCGGCTGAGCCCGCCAGACTGCGGCGATGGCAAAGCCAGCAGATCAAGACCTGGCAAGGGGATTGCCGCTTTTTTTCTGAAAGGGGCTGAAATCATGCTGGCGAGGCCAGATTTGGGGGGCGCAGCCTGCCGCGCTGGCTGGACGCGGTGTTCGGCATCTACAATTGCATTGTCAGAATCATCGGCCGCAAAGCTGTTTTCGGCTTGAGCGTGGCTCGCCGTTGCTGTGTCTCGTGAAGGCTGGTCGACAGATGAGGCCTTACGAGAGCCAGCAGGTTTGTGCCCTTCTTTCATCAGCGGCTGGCCGTTCAAATCCCGGGCTACAGCAAAGGGATCGTCATCCTGCGCTTCGAGCGCGGAGGCAATGGAGGCCGTGGGCGCAACACTGCCAGGTTTGCCGTCAGCGGCAGAAATTTTTTCATCATAAACATCAGGCAGAGATTCGGCGGTTGGGTGGATATCACCCAATTTGTCCCGCCAGCGGGCCAGAAAAGACCAATTGGACCAAGCGAACTTGAAGCCTTTTTTGGCAACTGTTTGCTCGTTCTGCTCGGGATCAAGAGTGTGCTGGACAATTTCAGGCTGCACCTGAAGACGCCCGCGCGACTTGCCCGCATCCATTTTTGTGGATTTGTTATCTTCTTTGCCAGCGGCTTCTCCATCCAATGGGGCAAGCCGCGCTTCGAGCTTGTTGCGAAGTACATGTAGAAGGCGCCCCGCCAGGCTGAACCAGGAAATGTTCCAGGCCAGTTGCAGACCGGCAAGAAGGATGAAAATCCAGACAAGAGCCGAGCCGCCAGGGCTGAGATACCGGCTGGCATTGCCGTGCAAGGCACTACCAACCATGCCGCCGCCCCAGACGTCACCAATCGAGACGTCCCAGGCTGCGCCAGCCACAAGCAGGCAGATCGTCAGCAGAAAGAAGCCGCACCAGCGCCACCAGTGCATGCCATAGGCAGGAGAAACGTAGGCCGCTCCCAGTGCACCAAAAACCAAGGGGCAAAGGAAGGCGGCCACGCCAAACACATCGTTAAGAAAGCCAGCGGTATACGCGCCAAAAAGGCCTGCTTTGTTGCGCACTTCGACAGCCCCGCTCACCACATGGTTGAGGCTGGGGTCAGCAGCGTCATAGCTGAGTAAACTGAGCAAAAGCAACAGCGCCCAGAAGAGCAAAAAAAGGCCAAAAAGTTCGCGGCTAAATTTATGGGCGTCCGTAGGGCTACCCTCCCGAACCAGTCATTATTCCCTGCCCAGGTATTCCTTGGAGCGGGTGTCCACTTTAACGCGGTCACCTTCGTTTACAAAAATCGGCACCTGCACCACAAGGCCCGTTTCAAGCTTGGCGGCCTTGGTGACGTTGCTGACCGTGTCGCCCTTGGCACCGGGCTCTGTTTCCACAACAGCCAGAACCATGCTGACAGGGATGTCGATATCCAGCGGGTTACCTTTGTAAAGCAGAACACGGCATTCCTGACCATCCTTCAAAAAGCCTTCTTTGCCATCCGTTGTGGTGACAGGCATCTGAATCTGTTCGTAGGTGGTCATGTCCATAAAAATAAGGTCATCGTCCTGACGGTACAGGAACTGCATATCGCGGGTTTCAAGGTCGGGCTTGCCGACTTTTTCGCCCGAGCGGAACGTGATGTCCTGCATGCGACCAGTGAGAATGTTGCGCAGCTTGGTGCGCACCATAGCACCGCCCTTGCCGGGCTTAAAGTGCTGAAAATCCACAATTTCGTAAGGTGTGCCTTCGACTTCTATTTTGAGGCCCTTGCGAAAATCAGTGGTTGAATACATAGTTACCTCCTACGTGTCGCCGCGTACCGGCATAAACTGGCAGTAAGGCCGGACATTTGCCAACGCGGGCAAGAGCGGCTACCTTGTGCGGAAGTGCTTTTAAGAAATCACGTTTCCGAACTATAAATAGTTGCCGAAAGTCGAGCACTTGTCAATACTTAACTACTCAAGTAGTACATGAGGTTTTTATGGCTATCACCCTTACGCTGGAAAGCACTGCATATACATTAGATCAGCTGACGGCCCGGCCTGAGGCGCAGATAGCCCTTGCTGGTCGCTCTAATGTGGGAAAATCTTCTCTTGTCAACGCCCTTGCCGATAGAAA
>JAQVZK010000311.1 GCA_028708195.1 Desulfovibrio sp. | reverse complement strand
CCCAAGCCGCGCATGACCAATGTGCAGCGCATGCAACTGGTACTCAAGACCATTGAAGAAGAAATTCGCCCGCTGCTTGCCGCCGACGGCGGCGATATCGAGCTTGTGGATGTGGATGGCCTGCGTGTGGTCGTATCCTTACGCGGACGCTGCGCGCAATGCCGGGCCAGCGATGTGACCATTCGTGACCTGGTGCAGCGCCTCCTGCGCGAACATGTGGAACCGGACATTGTGGTTGAGGAGGCATAGAGCCATGAAAACTATCTATCTGGACAATAATGCCACCACGGCCGTTGCGCCTGAAGTTCGGGACGCCATGCTGCCCTACCTGACCGATCTTTACGGCAACCCCTCAAGCATGCACACCTTTGGCGGGCAGGTAGCCGATGCTGTAGAGGCCGCCAGAGAAAACCTGGCGAACCTTTTGAGCGCCAGCCCGGACGAAATACTCTTTACCTCCTGCGGGTCTGAAAGTGACAACGCCGCCATCTGGACGGCCATTCAGACACAACCAGAAAAACGCCACCTGATCACCACCCGCGTGGAGCACCCCGCTGTTCTTAATGTCATACAGCACTGGGAACGCCACGGGTATCGCGTTACCTACCTTGCGGTGGACAGCAAGGGCAGGCTCGATATGGACGAGTACGCCCAGGCTTTGACTGACGACACGGCCCTTGCCTCCATCATGTTTGCCAATAACGAGGTTGGCAACATCTATCCCATTCAGCGCATGTCAGAAATGGCTCACGAAAAAGGCATACTTTTTCACACAGATGCCGTGCAGGCCGTGGGCAAAACACCTATTGACCTCAACCACCTGCCTGCCGACATGCTGTCCCTTTCAGGGCACAAGCTGCACGCCCCCAAGGGCATAGGCGCTCTGTACATCCGCAAGGGTGTGCGCTTTCGCCCCTTCCTGCAAGGGGGGCATCAGGAACGCGGCCGCAGGGCCGGGACAGAAAACGTGCCCTATGTCGTTGGCATGGGCGTTGCCGCGCAGCTGGCTCTCGACCATATGCAGGAAGAACGCGTGCAGACGGCCATGCTGCGTGACAAACTCGAAACGGGCATTCTTGAACGCATCACCGACTCTATGGTCAATGGCGACATTGAAAACCGCCTGCCAAATACAAGCAACATTTCCTTCAAAAATGTCGAAGGAGAAGCTATTCTGCTCATGCTCGACAGGCTGGGCATCTGTGCCAGCTCCGGTTCGGCCTGCACGTCGGGCAGCCTTGAACCTTCGCACGTTCTGAGAGCAATGGGCGTGCCGTTCAACTATGCGCACGGATCCATTCGCCTTTCCCTTTCCCGCTACACGACCGAAGAAGAAGTGGATTTTGTCGTTGAGCAATTTCCGCAGGTCATTGAAACGCTCAGGGCCATTTCGCCCTTCAAGGACTAAACCGCGCACAGCCGGGCCTGTTGGCCCGCCTGCATTCATATTGCTGCCCGCCGGGGCCCATCAAGGCCACGGCGGGCAGCCCCTGAAACACAACACCGCACGACCATATACTTTGCCTTTGACTGGCGACCCTCTGGATATGCCACCGGGACCATGCCTTCCGAATTGTTTGCTTGCGGAAAACCGCCACGAGCCAAGGATGCCATATGCCCGCTTTCTTTCTTCTTTTGGCTATAGCCCCCGCCCTTGGCGCGGCAGGGCTGCTTCTCTATCCTCCCCTGTCCTATCTGGCCGGTGTAGCGGGGCTCATGTGTGGTTTTGGCGGGCTTTTTCTTCTTTACCAAAGCCTGCTCAAGCCCCTTCGTGTCGTACATGACAGCCTCAGGCAACCAGGGCATTTCCAGATGCCCCACGACCCGGATTGCGGGGCTTTGTGCCACCTGGCCGAACTTATGACCGCTCACGACGAGGCACAAACCAGAGAACTGGCCGCCACCCGTCAGCACATGGAAAAAGCCCGGCTGGACGCCGTCGAATGGCGCGGAAAATACAAAATCGCCTTGTCTGGACATGCCATGACCAGAGAGAGCCTGCACAAAGCCGCACACAAACTGCACCGCCTGGCCGCTGATCAGGCAGAGCAGGAACGCAAGTTTGCCTCCGCACACCCGGCATTGGACCAGGCTTCTTTTCGCGACGGACTTACCACCGAATGGCTGGACAAAATCGCAGCGGAACTGGAATACTGCGAAAACTATCTGAGCCAGATAAACGCCTTTCTGGGTGAAGAAGCCGCGCCTCTGGACCATGAGGAACCTGAACAGCAAGAGGAATACTTTCAGTGGGCAGACAGCTACTCCACTGGCGTGCCCGTTATCGACGGCCAGCATAAACTGCTGCTCTCCTACATCAACAGGCTCCACAACGGCCTCCTCCAGGGCAAAGACCCTGCCCTTCTTCTGGAAATTCTGGATGCGCTGGCAGGGTACGCCTTCACGCACTTCAATACAGAAGAAGTCATCTTCGAACACTCTGAATACCCCCTGTCCAAAGAACACATCGAGGTACACCAAAAATTCAAGGACAAAGTCCTGCTTCTGAGAGAAGCTCTTCTTGAAGGCAAAGTCGATGTAGACTTGGCATTGCTTGAATTTTTGAAGACGTGGCTCATTGAACACATTCAGGGTATGGACGTGGCCTTTGCCCCCTATGTTGCGCAAAGCCACGGCATTACGCCAGGCATGAGCCAGAACATCGAGTAAACGACACTTTTGAACGTTGATATTTTTTGTGGGGGAGGGACCCTTTTGTAAAAGGGTCTCCTCCCCCACGCCAAAACGGCTCCCTTCTTGCCCGCCGCTCGACGCGCATCCCCTGCGCAATGCGCGCCCCCGCAATGCGTGCTCCCCAAAAAAATTTTATTTCACTACACTACATCGTTTACGCCTCAATAAAGAAGCCCGCCAAATGGCGGGCTTCTTTATTGAGGCGTAAAACTGATTGATGAAACAAAGCCGACTGAACAGCCGGTACTGTCTTTCAGCTTTTTTGCAGATCTTCTAAAAGAGACTGACGGTCTTCTCTGCTCAAAAGACGCTGATTGGAACTCCCCCGAAAAAGCAACTCAAGATCACGCAACTCTTCCACATAGGGCCCATCAATCA
>JAQVZK010000310.1 GCA_028708195.1 Desulfovibrio sp. | reverse complement strand
CAAAAGGGATGAGTAATGGACCCCTTGCTGAAGGTATGGTGTTCAGCAAGCTGTTTTTCTGCGCGGGGCAGAGTTGTGTCGGGATACGTTGTGTCGGGGCAGGTCAGGTTATTTTCGTGAGCTCCAGCCCGCGTACATGCGCTCTTCAAGGGGGGGCATATTGCTGCCCGGTTCGCCACGCACCAGGCTGTCTTCCATCAGGGCGTCAGCCACGCGGTTGAAAAAACGCAAGACTTCAGGGTGATTGCCATAACCGCTTTCTTCCAGCAGGCGCCCTATGTGCCTGCCCTGATCAAAGCGGTCCAGGGCCAGTTGGGCGCGGGCCACGTTGGCGGCCATGTTAACGCCGCCAAGCTGCGGGTCCTGTGAGACTTCTTCACGCCACTGGCTGACCTGGTTTTGCCACTGTGTGTGACGGGCGGCTTCCTGCTGGCGCAAATGCTGTTCGACCTGGCTGTGCAGCAGATCCTGCCCTGTGGTCTGGTCAGCGTTCTGGCCAGAGGTATGGGCACTGCCTGCATCGCCCTGGGCGGGTACCGTGGCCGAAGCGCTTGTGGAGGCGCTGGTTCCTGACGCGCCCAGGTAAGAATTTGATCCTGCCGCAGTGTGGGCCGATGCCGTGTTGTTGGCGGCGTTTTCCTGACTGAACCCGGTATTATACGTGTCAGATGTCATGTTCGTCCTCATTGTTCTGAAGCAGTTGTGGCAAATTGCCGGGGTCAGACCTTTGCACAAGCTGCAGCAAGGTCATGCCCACATAGCGGCGGCCTTCGGCAAAGCTGAGGCGCACGGCGTCGTGCGCGGCTGAGGGGCCGCAGTTTGCCGCGGCAAGGTTTTGGGCGCTGAAGCACTGGCACTGGTGGATGATCCAGCGCAGGAACAATCGCCCCTGCCGCTGGGCCATGAGGCTTTGAACGGCATCAAACAGCCGGGCCTCGGTTTCTTTGGCGCGCTGGCGCGCTTCGCCCTCCTGTTTGTGCGCCTGTTCGTAGGGAGCAAAGATGTCCATCAGGGCCTCTCCCGCAGATGGTCAGGCTGGTCTTTGGTTGTGACAAGACCGGGGGAAAAGGTGTTTTCTGCCTCTTGCCCATTGGGGGCAGCGGCGGCTGTTTGGGCCATGTGCCCCAGCAGGTTTACAAGGCCGTCAAGCACACTGCCTTTTTTGCCCTGCTGGTCTGTAAGAGGACTCTGGGCCAGTTGCTGCACAAGGTCTGCGCCCTGCTTGAGGCTGTTTGTGAGGGCCGCGTTGCGGGCGGTTTCGGCCCTGGCTGCGCGCAGATGCTCCCGTTCTTCGGGGGAGCGGGTAAGGCTCACGGGCAGGCCGAGGCTGTCGGCATAATTGTCGAGCAGATGGTCGACGTTGAGGGTGTCCAGAGCTTCGGGCCAGGCTGTGGAAGCCCTGAGGGTCAGGGCCAGGTACTGGTCCGCCGCGCTGACGCCCACGAGCTTTCGCGCCTGCGCCAGCAGTGAAACAAATTCCACCTTGAGGCGTCGGCCAGCCAGTTCGGGCGGGCAGGGAGGCAGCATGTCCAGCTCGCGCATGCATTCAAAGGTGCGGTCCATGAGCGGAATAAAGAGCTCGTCGTGCAGGCGTTCCAGCACGGGGCCGATGAGCACGAGTTTTTCTTCTTCACGGGCGGCTATTTCACTGGCCGTGACGCCGCTTCTTCCCTCCAGAATAAGTTTGAAAAGGTCATTGTAGAGGCCGGACCGAATCTGGTTTTGCACAGATTCCATAGCGCGCCGGGCCGTGGACAGGTCCGGGTTGACCTGAAGTAGGGGCGTTGCCGCCTGCGGGCTCTGTCCGGGGGCGCTGTCCACATAGTTGATGCCGCCGGGGGTGAGGTCCAGCCCCACAGAGCGCAAAGCCGCAGAAACACTCATGGGCGGGTCCACTGCCTTGTGAATGGCCTTGAGCGTGGTGATGCCCATCTGCTGCAACATGCGGCAGTCTGGCAGGGCGTCCATAGCGGGCGAGCGGCCGTACACATCGTTGCCGGCCACATCCCAGCGCGGACCAAAACCGGGAAAATGCCTGAAGCCCGACTCGCGCAGGGCGTGCTCGCCGCCGTCCCGGCCTTCAAGCCAATAGACCGAGGCCACGGGCATGTGCATGGCCGCAAGCATGCCGGGCGGGCACTCCATTCGCGGATACACGGCCTGTATGACGTTGCGGCGCTCGTCCGCATTGCGGCTGGCCGCCTCGCGCAGGGATTCAGGCAGGGCGGACAGGCCAAAGGTTTGCACAATCTGGCGCAGGGTCATGCTTGAGCGGCGAAAAACCGTGTCCACCTTGCGGCTGGCGTCGCAGTCCAGCACATATTCGCCAGCGCAGAGCGGCATGAAGCGAAAGCCCTGCTGCGGGTCGGCCAGCTCAAAGGTGAAGGCCGTGCCAAAGGTCGCCAGTTCCGCGTAGAGCGTGTGCATGGCATTGTAAAAGTTGCAGCGGTGAAAAACAGCCCGCATGCGCGCGGCCACTTCGTCAAGCCACGCCTGCCCGGGACGGCTGCGGGCCAGATCCGCATCGTCCAGCCCCAGCCGGAACCAGGGGCGGGCCGGGCTGGTCAGGCCGCCCTGAAGCCCGGCGGCCAGCGTGCGCATGGCAAGTATGCCCGTTGCGTCCACAAGGCCGCTGTTGAGCATGGGGTTTTCCTGATCCTCCTGCCCTTGCTGGCGCAGGCGGCAGCGTGTGGGCAAAAAATGATCGGCAAGGCTCTGCCATGCCGTGTCCCAGGGGGAGCGGCGGCGCAAAAGGGCCTGATACCTGCGGGCCAGGGCTGGCACGTCTGCCCGGATGGGCGGACGGTACCGCGCCGTGCCCGACTGCTCGCCCGTGCCGTAAGCCTCGCGGCCCGCCACGGGTATGTCGGTCGTGCTGGGGATGCCGTGTGAGTGCTTGAGCATGGCTATTGCCCCAACAGGGTTTTGCGCGCGCCGTCAGTACGGTTCAGCGGGCTTGTGTGGACCGAAGCGCCAATGCCTGCGGCCTTGCTGGCCTTGTCTTTTTGCGCCTGCCGGGCGGCGGTGGCCGCCTCGGTCACAGGTTTTTGCACCTCCTGTTTGGGGACGGGCA
>JAQVZK010000309.1 GCA_028708195.1 Desulfovibrio sp. | reverse complement strand
CTTTATCAGCTACTTAAAATGGCTGGAGTTGATAATATAAAAATATCTTGATAATAGGTAAAATAAGATATATCGTATATAAAATATATAGTTGTTAAGATTGTTATTCATAAATTTCTAAGAATATATTACTCTTTCAAGAACACCAGAGTAATGTTTCAAATCAACTTGAAAGCCCTGTCCAGCTCTAAGCTGGGCGGGGCTTTGTCATTTTGCTATCGAAGGAGGATGCTCATATGAACCAATATCAATCAGAAAACATTACCGATTTGGCAAAGGCCCTTCTCAACGTGCAGCGAACCGTGCAGCCTGCTACAAAAGACGCTGAGAATCCCTTCACCAAGAGCTGGTACGCCAGTCTCAACAGCGTCATGGATGCCTGCCGTGATGCTCTCATTAAAAATGGTATCTGGCTCTGCCAGTACCCGGTGCCTGTGGAGCAGCCTAGTTCATTAGGGCTGGTTACCAAGCTGACCCACGCAGAGTCTGGCCAGTGGCAAAGCTCCCTTGCGGTAGTTCCTTTGCCCAAGGCCGATCCGCAGGGCATGGGATCGGCAATGACTTACGCTCGCCGCTACGCTTTAACCGCCATGTTGGGCATGGTAACTGAAGATGACGATGGTGAAGGGGCTAAAAATGGCAAAAAATCATCCACACGTCCCAAATTGCCAGTAATTGCCCCTGAATCACAAAAAGGGCAACACAGCAACTCACCTACCGCAAACAATATTTCAGGCCCCTCAAATCGACCGCCAACAAGCCTTGAAAATCTCCTGCCGCTGGAAGGCGTCACCTACCAGGAAGTTACAGCCCAGGACGGACGTCCTTGCATCATTGCCACCGGCAACACGCAGACCAAAAAGGAATTACTTACAGGCGCGGGCTTCCGCTGGAACCCGCAGAGAAAATTGTGGTGGAAGTATGTTGATGCCGCATAATGAAAATCAAAATACCAAGTAAGAGGGCTGCCTGATGGCAGCCCTCTTACTTTTGTGGGGATGAAATCATGATGAACACCAACCGCACGGAAGGCTTGCGGGCATTAATTCGTCAGGGGCTGCAAGCCGTCGCCCACAAAGACACACTTGCTCATCTGGGCGACCGTTCCAGCTATGTGGGAATGAGTGACATTGGCCAGCATTGGGAATGCCCACGGGCGGCACTGGCCAGAAAGGTGCTGCCCATCACAAACAGCCTGGAGCGTCTGCTTACTCTGCAACGCGGGCATTGGTTCGAATCCGGGGTTGGGCAAGCTCTGGCAGTGCTGGGCCTGCATGTACTGCCCCAGCTTGAGATCAACTGGCAGCACCAGGGCGTGCTCATCAAGGCCCATCTGGATTTTGTGTTGGTCTGGGGTGCGCCTGTTAATGCCATACGGATTCTGGAAGTTAAAAGCACAGACAAACTGCCTGGTTCGCCGTATGATTCTCATCTTCTGCAACTGCATGGCCAAATCGGTCTTCTGACAAAAGCATGGAGCAAGCCCGTCTTCAGCCTTCGTGCTGAGGACGGTACGCTTCTGCATGACAAAATGACCTTTCCGCAACTTTGCCTTGCCCATCTTGGCCTTCAGTTGCCCACAACTGCTACCGAGGCAAGTATGGAGGCATGGCTGCTCTGCCTTTCTATGAAGGAGGTAAAGGCGTTCGGTCCCTATGGCTTCAATCAGGCCATGCTGGATACGGCCTTTGACCATGCGACACAGCTTTGGGACGAGCTAACAGCATTCCGCGCAGGGAACATAACCCTGGCACAGGTGGATTGCGCACAAGGCTTTTACCCGCTGTGCTCATACTGCGAGCACAACGGCGACTGCCCAAAATTCCCGCAGGGAATGCAGATGCCACAATGGGAACCGGCTCTTGAAAAATTGACTACCCTTAAGGAGCAGCGCACGGCCTTAGATAACGAAATCAAAGAAATAGAGGCAGTGCTCAAGCTGGTTCATCGCCAGGCTGGCACACGAGACTGGGTACAGGCAGGGAAGCATCGTTTTCGTATGTCAGTGGCAGTTGGTCGCACTACATTGGACAAGAATGCTCTGCGGGAGGAGTTGGCCGAGATTTTTCATACGGAGCACCTGGGCGAGATTGACGTGGATGCATTGCTCACCCGCTGTGAACGCACTGGTGCGCCTTCCGAACGCCTAACCATTTCGTCAATCAACTGAAACCAATGAGAATAAGCATGGTAACGTATGAAGTTGCTGTTGGGTAACTATTGGGGATACCGCCGCGCGGTATGCAGAACACGAAGAATCCGAACTTCGGATTTAACAACCCGGTATGCAATAAAATACGGAAAATCTGTCAATACAAGCTCACGAGTCCCTGCGACTCTGCCAGCTCTTCCCCGCGAAGAGAGCGAGGCGAGACTTTGTCCCGCATTCCATAGGCATTGGGCTACTTGTTTTCCTGCCTCCAAGTCCTTTTCAGCCAGATAGGCCGCAATATCATGCAAATCTTCAAGGGCCAGGGTGAGCCAGCGTACAGCCCTACTTTGCATGGACGCCCCAACGAGCAAAGGCTTCCGTCACCTGATGGTCTGAAGCGAAATTCCCCTCATCTGCCTGACGAATTCCTTCCTGAATAGCTTCAACCTGCCAGGACTGTTCAGCCACATATTGCCTCACCGCCTCTGCCACCAACCATGAACGAGAACGAGAGGTAGCAGCGGCAAGCTTTTCAAGCTGCGCCTGCGTAGCCGTATCCAATCGTGCTGTGACTGTAGACATGGGAACCTCCTATGTCTTTATTGTGTACATTCAAGTTGAACGTGTCAATAGAACACACAGGAGAAGTGATGCATACCAATCTTACTTCTGGCCTTGATTCTCTTCAGCCCACCAACCTTGATGCCGGTCAGGTGTTCAGCGGAAAATCATCCGGCACCACAGTCAGGGGCTACGCGGCAGCATCTGCATACACCCCGGCCCTAGACCTCGACTACATATTCCACGAGTCCAGCCGGGATGTTGTGGTCTGGTTTCTCAACCCGCGGGGACTGCAGGAACCGCTCTATGTCTTCGGCCCCACAGGCTGCGGCAAAACCAGCTGCATCAAACAGCTGGCGGCCAGACTCAACTATCCC
>JAQVZK010000308.1 GCA_028708195.1 Desulfovibrio sp. | reverse complement strand
CAGCGCACGGGCTCGTCGGCACTGGCCATCACTATGGAACCCTGCCCCGCGTGCAACGGCACGGGTCAGCGCCGTAATCTTGAGTGGCAGGCCCTTCAGGTCTTGCGGGAACTGCGCCGCATGCTGCGCGCAGAAAGCAAGGAAAAGTGCGTCTACAACGCCTCACCTGAGCTCGCCCTGTACCTGCTCAACCATAAACGCGACAGCCTGCGTGAAATGGAACAGGCGTACAGCAAATGTCTGGAAATATCAGTACGCCCCTAACGGAAGGCAAAGCGCAACCTTCAGAAAGACAGCAAAACTCAGCCTCCGGGAAGTTCTCCCTTCCGGAGGCTGTTGAAGCTTCTTCCCCCACGCCTGTGCCTTTTGACGCCCTTGCCCCCGGTACGACCGCCGCCACAGAGCGTAACCCGCGCAGTCTGCTGCTGCACGTATGTTGCGGCCCCTGCGCCGTCATGCCCATCACGCGGCTGCTGGATGAGGGATTTGCGGTCACAGCTTGGTATATGAACCCCAACATACACCCCCTGTCTGAATACCTGCGCAGAAGAGACACGGCGGGCGAATGTGCCGACCGACTTGGCATCCCCATTTTGTATGACGACGCCAGCTGGAACGTCACCTCATGGTTGCGCGCCGTAGCTGGCCGGGATACTGCCCCCCAACGCTGCGCATACTGCTGCGCTAGCCGCATTGAAGCGGTCTTTGCCACCGCCAAACGCCTTGGCTTCGGCCATGTGAGCAGCAGCCTGCTGTATTCACGCTACCAGCCCCACGAGGTCATCAGACAGACAGGCGAACGCCTGGGGCGCACAGACGGCACCGGGCCTGACTTCGTGTACAGGGATTTTCGTGAAGACTGGCAAGAAGGCATTGATGCATCCAGGAAAATGGAGCTGTATCGCCAGCCCTATTGTGGCTGTATTTATAGCGAAGCCGAAAGATATGAAAAGAAGCTGGCACGCCTGATACAACCCTGATGCAAATTTTTTGCATTTTTTGCTTGACCTTACCCCGTATATTCCGTAAACACTTCCTTGCCTGATCGATCCCCGATAGCTCAATTGGCAGAGCGGGTGACTGTTAATCACTAGGTTGGCGGTTCAAGTCCGTCTCGGGGAGCCAAAGAAATCAAGGGTTTGTGGAAATACCACAAACCCTTTTTCTTTATATTTAGCATTTTATCCCGCTCCTATCCCGCTATGATCAGGTATAGGGCGGTTTTTTGTGGTAATGCTGGGTAAAAATCTAAAAACTAAAGCCGACAGAATTCTTATTAAATTTCGCCAGTACCCCAAGGTTTGCGTTCAAGCAAGACAATCGTTCTCTTCCAAGTATGAGCACAAACAAGGAATACCTTCCTCCACTTAGGCCGTGTATCAAATGCGGCAAAATGCCTCAACGTGAAACATCAAGGCCGGGTGGAAGAACCCACGATATTTACCGATATTCCTGTGAATGCGGCAACTGTCCACTCAGTGGTCTGTCAGCGAATCTGCTGTAATTCGGTTGTGGAACGCATACGTTGCGACTTGACCTATATTTCAGTCGAAAAATAAAAGTATACCAGGGGCAAGGGAGCGGGAAGCCCCCGTTTTCCTGCCCAAGAATCAACTGTGATTTTTACCTGCCTTCGCTTTCAGGCAAGGCCAGCCTTTCCGGTTCTTCTTCAGCATTGCATTTGCCGTCTTTTCGATTTTCCAATTCTACCGATACCGCCGCCGCAGTGAATACCCCTGCGATTCCGGCCAGTATGCCGCCTATAAATGTCCACTTACTGTTCATGGCTACTCTCCTTTTCAGTTGTGCAATTGCAGAAGGCGGGATCACTCCCGCCCACTGTTCGTTTGTCGTTTTGAATAGATCAGTCGTCCCAATTTTCCTTGATGACTTGCAGCACAGCAATAGCAACAGGTATCCATGCAAGTGGGTTCATACAGCCTCCTTGGGTATCAGCAGCGCGGGATGCGCCGCCGGTTACAGATGAAAAATGTTGGAATGGGCAGTGCCGGGTTCCAGCGACAAAAGTCCAGTGGCACCATCATGCTGCACCGCCTTTGAGTAAGGCGGTTTGGAGCATGTCAAACATGACGGGGGCCAGGTCGGACAGATCGTTAATGACCCGGCTGGTCTGTGGCAGCAGGTGGGATATATGTTCATCACGGATGCCAAGGCCATACACCTCATAACCAAGCTTTTGCGCTACGCCCACGACGCGGGTTGCTGCGTGTGTGCTATCAGGCACACCGTCAGTGATGATGAGAATTATTTTCCGTTGCTCTCTGAGGAACAGCATTGTCTGCATAACCCACCACAAAGCCGCAGCCAGAGGGGTTCCGCCTGAAGCATTGATGTCAAAGCTGTCCGGCACCTTTTGACCATGCCGCATGATGGGGAAGACAGAACTTGTGGAAGCCATAGCTGGAAAAGCCGTGACCGCAGGATTTACGCCTTTGATATTTTCCAGTGCTTTTGCCACAGCAAAGCACGCCTGTCTTGCCAGAACGATGGGCGCGCCGCTCATACTGCCGCTGACGTCCAGCAGGATATGCACAGCAGTGTTGAGGCCAGTCTGTTCCACCTCCCTGCGGAAGATCCGTGGATTTCCCGTCTGTAGCCGATGGAGCGAGCCGGGATGTAAGGCCCTGCGCCGACCGATGCTGCATCGTTTTTGTGTCCGTGCCTGTAAAAGCCCCTGAAGACGTGTGCGCAAGGCAATGCTGGCCTGAAGGGCTTGCAGTTTCTGCTTTTCCGGTAATGCCCCTGACTGTCGAAACCCTTCAATAGCCACCGTAACCTTCTCAAAGGCCGATTCTGCCTGACAAAGTGTAAGTGCCGCTGCGAGAAGCTCACCCAGGCTTTGCGGCAGGTCTTGGGCTTCGGCATGCAACAGAGCCGTGAGTTGGTCCTTGCCCCTGCTGGAAGCGGTGGGCTGCTGCGTTTGAGAAACACAAGCGGACGCGGGGTGTTGCTCCGACTGCGGTGTGGAACCGCTGGAGGAGGCAGCACCTCTGTGGCCCCCATGCCGCCCCGCAGACTGGCCTTTGCGCCGCTTTTCGGTGGTATTGGGCTAGCTTGCTCCCCCTTGCGTAGTGTTTTTGTCGTT
>JAQVZK010000026.1 GCA_028708195.1 Desulfovibrio sp. | reverse complement strand
GTCCACCTGCACGGCCTGCTCCAGAAAAGCCACGCCATTGCCCTGATCAACCCAAAGCAGACCAAGAACAATGATGAAAAGGCTCGGCACAAGCGTGCCAATGAGCACGCTGTACTTGGTCAGCGTATTTACGGCATCCGTACCGCTGAGGGCCACCGCAGTGGCGCAGGCATATATGCTTATGCTCACCATGCCAGTGTACAGGCCGCTTTTTGCCAGATGGGGATCGCCCAGGCAGTAAGCCAGCGAAGCAGCTGAAAACCCAAGAATGGTCGGGTACCATGCCAGAGTTTGCACCCATTGCATCCAGATGGCCACGAAACCCCAACGCGGGCCAAAGGCCGCCTTGACCCACGTATAGACGCCCCCTTTCTGCGAGGCAAAGGCACTGCCAAGCTCTGCCGAAACCATAGCGGCGGGCAAAAGAAAGACGAATGTGGCAAAAGAGATGTAAAAAATCAGCGAGAGGCCCTCGGCTGCCATCATAGGCAGGGCATTGAGGCTGACCACCGTGCCCACTGTCATGAGGGCCATGGTCGAAATGGCAACTTTTTTTTGCGGCGCAGGCATGCCGTGCTCCCGGAAAGAGGTTCGGCCTGGGCAGGCTGGGAGTTTGTCTGTAAAAAGTAATGTGGATTGTTAGAAGTAATTATTACAATTAACCAAAGCTAAACATGTTCTTGTATTGTTGTCAATATACTTGTCTATTAAACATGTGTAGCAAACGTCAAACGCGGTCTGTATAAAAAATATACAGGATGTTCAAATTTTTTGGCATATAACATAGTTTTCATGCAGATGAGACAGAATTGTTAGAAAGAGCTTTTTCAGTACAACTGATAATATAGGTTATGAAACCATTAAAATATCAAAATCTATTGACGCATTAAAGGTTTTACCCTACCGTTTCTTCAACTGGGAGTCTTTATCGATTGAGAAGGCTGCCAACAGCTTTTTTACATCTGCATCCAGCCTGTGTTCTTTCGTTTGAGTGGAAATCTCACACAACAATACTCGAGGAGCGCCACTATGGGAGAAGTCAAAGGGCAAACGTCCGAATCTAAAATGACTATTGCGACAATAGTGATAATGAATATTACGGCTGTCGTGAGTTTGCGTTTTCTTCCTTCTGAAGCAGAATACGGCCTTGGGGCAGTTTTTTATTATGCCCTTGCAGCCGTTGTTTTTTTGATTCCTATGGCTCTGGTGGCCGCTGAACTTGCCACCACGTACCCTGAGAAAGGCGGCGTTTTTCGTTGGGTCAGCGAAGCCTTTGGGCCGCGCTGGGGTTTTTTGGCTATGGCAATGCTGTGGATTGAGGTCATACCTTACTTTCCCACAGTGTTGACCTTTGGGGCCGTATCCATCGCCTTTATGGACCCCAACGTGGCGATGGCCGAAACCTGGGCAGCCAATAAATGGTATATCACGGGCTTTGTGCTCATTGTGTACTGGTTGTCGGTTTGTATCGCCTTACGGGGCGTGGGCATTTTTGCCCGTGTTTCAAAATGGTGCGGCGTTGTGGGCACCATCATACCTGCGGCCGTGGTGGTCGTGCTGGGCTTTGCCTATCTGTTTTTCAGCGGCAAGCCGCCGCTGATCGAATTGAGCTGGGGCGCGCTGATGCCCGACTTCAGCAACTTCGGCAACGTCGTGCTGGCCGCCAGTATCTTCTTGGCCTACGCGGGCATGGAAATGAACGCCGTCCACGTCAAGGATATGGACAACCCCACAAAAAAATACCCCATTGCCATTTCCATCGCCTCGGTGGGCACGGTAGCCATCTTTTTGCTGAGCACTCTTGGTATCGCCTTTGTTGTGCCCAAGCAGGATATCAACCTTACCCAGAGCCTGCTGTTGGCCTATGACCTGCTGTTCAAGTGGATCAACGCTGAATGGCTGGGCTCTGTGCTGGCCGTCATGCTGGCTTTTGGCGTGCTGGGCGGCGTGGTCACGTGGATTGCCGGGCCCAATACCGGTGTTTTGGCCGTGGCCAAGGCAGGCTACCTGCCCCGCTGGTTCCAGAAAACCAACCGCTTCGGCATGGGCAGCCATCTCATGCTTGTTCAGGCTGTGGTTGTTACCATCCTGTCCGTCACCTTTGTCATCATGCCTTCAGTGCAGGCGGCATTTCAGATATTGTCGCAACTTACGGTTATTCTGTATCTGGTCATGTACATGCTCATGTTCGCCAGCGGCATCCGTCTGCGGGTGAGTCAGCCCAACAGGCCGCGGCCCTATCGGGTTCCCGGCATGTACCTGTGGGCCACCCTTGGCTTTATAGGCTCGCTGCTGGCCTTTTCGCTCAGCTTTGTGCCCCCTGGTCAGATTTCCATCGGCAGCCCTGAAACGTATATGATGTTTCTGATTGTTCTGGTGGCAATCTTTGTGGCCATTCCGCTGACGATCTTTGCCCTGCGCAAGCCTGAGTGGCGTGACCCCTCCTCTGACTTCGAGCCCTTTACCTGGGAAAAAGAACAGGCAAAGAGCCCGGATAACGCGCAAAGCCCCGCTGCTACAACTCCCCAGTCATAGCGCGGTGCTACATATAGCCAAGCCAGGGCGCAAGGCCGCAACTAACAGCGCGGCCTTGCGCAAAGGAAGTGACCATGCCTGATATCGACCATATCCAGTCAGTGGTAAACAGCGCATATGCGCAGTTCAGCAAGGCCCCAGGCGGAGCCAATGCCGACTATATTCCCTTTTTGGCCAATATCCCCAGCGATCTCGCTGCCGTGGCTGTAGTGACAGCGCAAGGGCAGTCTGCGTCAGCGGGCGACGCGCAGTACCGTTTTGCCATTGAGTCCATCTCAAAGGTCTGCACGCTGGCTCTGGCGCTGGAAGATATGGGGCGGCAAGCCGTGCAGGAAAAAATTGGTGCAAGCCCCACGGGGTTGCCCTTTAATTCGGTGATGGCGCTTGAACTGCACGGCGACAAACCCCTGTCGCCGCTGGTCAATGCGGGCGCTATGGCCTCGGCCAGTTTTGTGAAGGCGGGGTCAGTGGAGGAGCGCTGGCAGCGCATCCTCGACATGCAGCGCAGGCTTGGTTCCAAGGCCATTACCATGTCTGATGAGCTTAACCAGTCAGAACAGACCACCAATTTCCATAACCGGGGTATCGCCTGGCTGTTGTATTCCGCCGGGTATATGTACTGCGACCCGATGGAAGCCTGTGACGTATACACCCGCCAGTGCTCAACCCTGTTAAATACAGTGGAGCTGGCGACCATTGGCGCAACCATAGCGGCGCGCGGGCGCAACCCCATAACTGGCGAGCAGGTGCTCAAGCCTGAAAATTGCCCTTGCATCATGGCTGAAATGACAATGGAAGGCATGTATGACAGCTCGGGCGACTGGGCGTACACTGTGGGGTTGCCGGGCAAGAGCGGTGTGGGGGGCGGTATTTTGACCGTTGTGCCAGGGGTTTTGGCTATCGCGGCTTTTTCTCCGCCTTTGGATAAAGTGGGTAACAGCGTGCGCGGTCAGAAAATGGCGGCGTTTGTGGCGCAGAAGCTTGGATATAATTTGTATATGGCCTAACGGCGCAGGAATATAATTATTGAGGCTATCCATATGGTTCAGGCCGTCTTGCATGTTTTGCAGGGCGGCCTGTTTTTTGGGTCGTTCGTGGTGTGATGGCCCCTTTTCTTTTTGTTCAGGTGCAAGGGCAAGACCGTGTGCGCGCGCACCATATCGCACCGGCGGCCCAAACAAGGCAAATAAAAAAGCCGCCGTGCCTGCGGGCACAAACACCCACGCACAAGCGACTTCGTATTTATTCGGCCCGCAGGAGAACCCCTGTAGCGCAACGAAACTAAAGCAAACGTTTTAGGGAGAGGGGGTGTGGGGGAGGAGACCCTTTTTCAAAAGGGTCCCTCCCCCACAAAGCATTTCAGCCTTTCCCGCCTTTCCCGACAATCCACCTAGGCGCGGTTGCTGTTTTTGCTCAGGCCTTCGCCGGGCTTGATGATCTTGCTCACAGCGGCCACCATACCCGCCGTATCGGCGATATCCGCCGGTATAATAAGGCTGTTGCCCTGTTGGGCGATGTTGCCGAACTGGACAATATAGGCTTCGGCCAGGCGCAGTTGGGCTGCGGCCACGGTATCGTTGTTGAGCTGTTCACCAACAATGCGCAGGCCCTCGGCCGTGGCCAGTGCCACGGTGCGAATCTGGGCGGCTTCGCCGTCGGCCTGGTTGATAACGGCCTGCTTGTCGCCTTCGGACTGTGCAATGGCCGCCGCCTTGGCACCTTCGGCCAGATTGATGCGCGACTGCATTTCACCTTCGGACTGGGCAATGACCGCGCGTTTTTCGCGTTCGGCGCGCATCTGTTTTTCCATTGCCTCCATAACGGTGACGGGGGGCGTGATGTCGCGGATCTCGTACCGCAGAACCTTGACGCCCCAGGGGGACGTGGCGGCGTCGAGGGCTTCTACGACTTCCTGGTTAATGCGCGTGCGTTCCTCAAAGGTGCGGTCAAGCTCGAGCGTGCCTATGACGGAGCGCAACGAGGTCTGGGCCAGCTGAATGGCCCCCCATTCATAATCCGAGATGCCATAGGCGGACTTGTCGGGCGTGATGATCTGCAGGTAGAGCACACCGTCAATGTCTACGCTCACGTTGTCACGGGTGATGCAGGTTTGTTTGGGCACATCCAGCACTTGTTCCTTGAGGCTGCGCTTGTAGGCGATAATGTCCACAAAGGGCACCAGGATGTGAAAACCGGCATAGAGTACCTTGCTGAATTTGCCGAGCCGTTCCACCACATAGGCGGACTGGTTGGGCACAACAACTGCGGTTTTGATGAGGATGATGATAACCAGTACGGCCAAGAGAAAAAGCCATCCGAAGCTGTTCAAAAATTCCATAATCACCTCGCGCGTGACTGTAAGCGTGTGGGGCACGGACTGACAGTACGCGTGCCTTGTAGAATGTGCCGTGCGTGGCGTTGTGCCAGCCAGCGGGATTCGCGTGCCCTGTACGATGCGGCTGTGCTAAGGCGTTGCCGCGCGGGCTGATTGAAGTTTGGCCCAAGTGCAGCAGGCAAAGCCGGGTCTGCATCGGCGGCGGGTGTGCTGTGTATAGCGAGATATCAGGATTTGGCCACAGGTTGCACGCGCAACACAAGCGCGTCGTCAGCCTCTGCACCCAGCACCCGCACCGGACTGCCTTCTGCAATATGCTGGGGGGCAACGGCGCGCCAAAAGCTGCCGTCTATGCTGACTTCACCCACTTCGCCGGGGTGAAGGGACTTGCTGACGGTTCCCTGTCTGCCCGTAAGGGGGTGGGGGGCGCAGTGCTCCTCGTCGCGGCCGTCGCAGTTTTCAGAGGCCACGCGGCGGGAGCGACCGCCAAAAACCGCCCGCAGGCGGCTGCGTAAAACAAGCAGCGTAAGAAGGGAAATGCAGATAAAGGTGATGATCTGCCATGAAAGGTCCATGCCCAGCAGCGCGGCCAATGCCGAAGCCCAGGCACCCACGCCAAAAAAGAGCAGGACCATGGCCGGGGTCATAAGCTCGGCCAGAAAAAAAGCAACACCCACAATAAACCAGAGAAGAGGCGCGTTCATGATTGTATCCGTGCGGTCTGTCGTATGCGCCTGGTCGGACTGACGCTATTGGGGCGGCGCGGGATTTTGCCCCCCGCGCTCACCCTGTGAAAGCACTGGCCCCTTACTGCTGCGGGCCTTCATCAATGTCGATAATGCGGCCCTGAAGCCAGATGTAGGCATCAATGGCCTGTCCCGCCTCTGGTTCCAGATCGCCGAGGACCATCTTTGACGCATAGATGACCAGGCGCAGGGGCTGGCGGTTCTCGAAGGGAAAATTGAGGTACAGGGCCTTAACCGGCATTTTATCAAGCTGGTAGTCCTCTACTTCTTCAATAACGGCACGCATCTGGTATTCACAGAAGTTGCGGCCGGGCATGATCATGTGGCGGTCGCTCACGTCCACCTGCAGGGGCGGCACATCAAGACGTCCCTTGCCGGGGTTGGCTTCAAGCCACTGCTCGGCATAGGCCTCGTACTGCGCCCCATGAGTGATGGTCATAGTGTCCAGCAGGGCCTTGCGAATGGCAAAGGCCAGACCGGAGATCAGAAACGTGTGTGTAACGCCCGGGGTAAGGTCTGATTTGTCGCGGTTATAGAGCGGGTCAAAGAACCACATGGGGTTCTTGCCCTCGATCATGCTGACGGCCACGTTGGCCCCCATACCGTTTTCCCAGGGGTACACGCCGTCCACCATAACGTCATTGGGCAGACCGTCCAGCAGGGGCACGGCGGTGACAGGGGTGAGTTTATCCCCTTCTTCGCCCACCACAAGCACTGCGGCGCGCAGGGGCTGCTCCTTGGGCCATGCCATCAAAATATGGTCAGTGCTGCCCTGCTTCCATTGCCATGAGGGGCGCGTTCCGCCTTCGTGCAGGACGGTGCTTACGATCTGGCCCATAATCTCGGCCGGATTTTGCCCCGTCAGTACGCCCCAGGCATCGCCCAGGCCTTCATAGTGTATGCGGTTTTTACCTTCAGCCTGCGCAGTTTCATGCGCATCGGCGGCACGTTCCCCGGTTTCAGCTTCCACACTCCGTTCCACGGAATTTTCCTTGTCAGCGGCTTCAGGTGTTGTATTTTTGTTTTTTTTGGACATGGGAACTTCCTTTACTGCTCTTTCAGCGATCCGGTCAGGCGCTTTGTGCGCCTGACCGGGAATGCTTCAACTCAAGCCTTGGCAACGCTACGCGTTGAGGACGTCCGCAGGGTGTTTAGCGCCTGTCGCCACGGCCACCACGGTCGCGGTCGCCACGGCCTCTGTCGCCACGGCCCCTGTCGCCACGGTCGCCCCTGTCGCCGCGGTCAGAGCGGGGCGGACGGGCGGTGTCTTCGGGGTTCCAGGGGTGGCCCTGTTCTTCCAGCAAAACGGCCTTGCGGCTGGCGCGGATGCGGTCGCCATTGATTTCAATGACTTTGACCACCATGTCTTCACCAAGGCGCGCCACGTCGCCGGGCTGTTCCACGCGGTTCACATCAAGCTGCGAAACGTGCACAAGGGCTTCAACGTTGGGCAGAACTTCAACAATGGCGCCAATTTCCATGATTTTACGCACTTTGGCAGTGTAGTTCTTGCCAATGTCGGGGCGCTGGTCGTAGTAAGAGACCATTTCACGGGCTTTTTCAAGGGCTTCGGCCGTGGGGGCGAAGATGGACACGCGGCCCGAATCTTCAATATCCACAGAAGCGCCGGTGGCAGCGGTGATGGCCTTGATGTTCTTGCCGCCGGGGCCAATGATGAGGCGGATGATGTCAGGGTTGACGAACACTTCGGCGTGCTGCGGGGCATAGCGCGAAAGTTCCTTGCGCGGCGAAGCGATGGCCCTGGCCATTTCTTCCAGAATGTCCATGCGGCCCTGACGGGCCTGCTGCATGGCTGCGCGCATGATTTCAGTGGTGAGGCCCGTGACCTTGATGTCCATCTGCACGCCGGTGATGCCTTCAGAGGTACCGGCGATCTTGAAGTCCATATCGCCCAGGGCGTCTTCGTCACCAAGAATGTCGGTGAGTACGATGAACTTGTCTCCTTCCTTTATGAGGCCCATGCCCACACCGGCCACAGGGGCGCTCACAGGCACGCCCGCGTCCATAAGGGAGAGCGAGCCGCCGCACACGGCGGCCATAGACGAGGAACCGTTGGATTCCATCGTTTCAGACACCACGCGAAGGGTGAAGGGGAAGTCCGCGCCGGTGGGCAGCACGGGCCGCAGGGACCGTTCAGCCAGCGCGCCGTGGCCGATTTCGCGGCGGGACACACGCACGGGCTTCACTTCACCCACAGAGAAGGGGGGGAAGTTGTAGTGCAGCATGAAGCGCTTTGTCACGTCGCCGGTGAGCGAATCCATGCGCTGTTCGTCGGTGGAAGAGCCAAGGGTGGCCACCACCAGCGACTTGGTTTCGCCGCGGCGGAAGAGCGCTGAACCGTGAGCGCGGGGCAGAAGGCCGGTCTGTATCTGGATGGGGCGCACGGTGGTTGTGTCGCGTCCGTCAATGCGCGTGCCTTCGTTAACAATGCGGGCGCGCACCAGCTTCTTTTCAAGGCCAGACATAATGTCGCCCACAGCCTTGAGGGCCGCGTCGTTTTCAGCCCAGGCGGTGTCGGCCTTGAGGGCCTCCATAACCTTGACCTTCACTGCCTTGCGGGCGTCCTTGCGGGCCATTTTTTCGGGCACGCGCAGGGCATCTTCCATACCATTGGCAAGGGCCAGCTCATGCACGCGGGCCACAAGGGCCGCATCGTCTTCGTGCGGGGTGAAGGCCATTTTGGCCTTGCCGCAAAGCTCGCGCAGCTTGTGCTGGGCTTCCACCAGCGGAAGAATCTGCTGACGGCCCCATTCAAGGGCTTCAATGATAACGTCTTCGGGCACAAAGAGGGCTTCGCCTTCCACCATTGTGAGGGCGTCGCTGGAGGCGGCAAAAACGATGTTGAAATCGCTCAGGGCCTGCTGCTCGAAGGTGGGGTTGAGCACGAACTGACCGTTGACGCGGCCAATGCGGCCACCGGCCACCGGGCCGTCAAAGGGCAGGGGCGACAGCATGATGGCTGCCGAAGCGCCCGTGAGAGCCAGAATGTCGGACTCGTTTTCCTGGTCAGCGGAAATAACGCTGGCAAGAACCTGCACGTCTTCGTTGAGGCCCTTGGGGAAAAGCGGACGAATGGGCCTGTCGATCAGGCGTGAAACAAGGGTTTCACGCTCGGAAGGACGGCCGATTTCGCGGCGGAAAAAGCTGCCGGGAATGCGGCCCGCGGCGTACATTTTTTCGGAGTATTCAACGGTGAGAGGAAAGAAGCCCTTGTCGAATTCCAGGGGCTGGGAGCAGACGGTGACGAGCACCACGGTGCCGCCGCACTGAATCCAGACTTCGCCGTGGGCCTGATTGGCCATGCGGCCGGTTTCGAGAATAATTTCTTTGCCGCCCACCTGGCAGGTGACGCGAGTGGGATTGAAAATATCTTGTAGCATGCAGATTTCCTTTGCATAGGCGAAGGGGATTCCGGCAAAAGCGGGCAGATCCGCGTGTCCCTGCCTGATTTTCCCGGATCCCCCTTCTGGCGTTACGCCCCGTGGGGGCTGTTTGAATGCATATGTGTCAAGGGGGAAGCCAAAGGCTCCCCCCTTGCAGACAAAGGCCTTACTTGCGCAGGCCGAGCTTTTCGATCAGTGCACGGTAGCGCTGAACGTCAGTCTTCTTGAGGTAGTTCAGAATGTTGCGGCGGCGGCCCACAAGCTTCAACAGACCCGTACGGGAGTGAAAGTCCTTCTTGTGCTCTTTGAAGTGACCGGTGAGGTCTTCAATACGGGCAGTAAGCAGGGCCACCTGCACTTCGGGGGATCCGGTGTCGCCTTCGTGTTTGGCGTGGGCGTCAATAACCGCTTTCTTCTGATGTACATCCATTACCACAGCAGTTCTCCTTGAGTAAGGCTGTTACGGGCGCAAGCGCCCTCAGTTCCAAAGTCCCCGCAATACGGCCCAGCAAGACCCGGCAGCCGTGGCTTCGCGTTTTGCCAGAGCCAGGGCCTGGCCCTGTTCCATCAAAAACGCGAGGTCTTCACCGTTGCCGGGTTCAGCCTGTGGCGGGCAGGGCACAGCCATGCCGTTTCGCACGCGTGCGGCTTCATCCGGTGTCAGATCCACCCTGGGCCAGTGGGGCAGCGCATCCGCAACAGGGGTGACGCAGCCTGGCAACAGGGAGGGATCAGCCGTGAAGTCCGCGGGATCGCGGGCCACATCCAGGCCGAAGGGGTGACTGAACTCTCGGGTCAGTTCCGTGAGCACGGCTCCGCAACCAAGGCGACTCCCCAAGCTGTGGGCCAGGGAGCGTATATAGGTGCCGGAACTGCATGCGACCCGAAAGCGCACAAGCGGCAGGCTTATTTCAAGCACGTCCGCCTGTGAAATTTTCATACACTTGATCTTTTGCGGGGCCTCAAGCCCCTTGCGGGCCAGTTTGTACAAAGGCTGGCCCTCATGTTTTGCAGCAGAATAGGACGGAACAGGCTGTTCGGTCAGGGCAAGCCATGCCGCAACTTCGCGCTTCACGTCTTCTTCACTGATGTGCTGCCAGGGGGCCTCGTCGATCACCTTGCCTTCAATATCCCAGGTGTCGGTGGTTTGGCCAAGGCGCAACTCGCCGCTGTAAACCTTGCCGCCCCCGGCCATCAGGTGCCCGGAAAGCTTGGTGGCCTGACCCAGCAATACCAATAGCACGCCGGAAGCCAGGGGATCCAGCGTGCCGGCATGGCCGATTTTTTTCTGCCCAAGCCGTTTGATGGCAGTGAGGCAGCGGGCCGAGGTGGGCCCGGAAGGTTTGTTGAGCACAAGCACGCCGTGCTGCTGTGGCAGGGCGGCAGACACCTTGCCATTGTGCTCGGGCGTGGAATTGCCGGGTCTTGAACCCACAGCGCTGTCCGGCTTGCCGGAGGGCGAATCCTGAGGGTCTTGAGGCTGGCAGAACTGTGCTACTGTATCTTTTTTAAACATACGCGAATGGGAACCATATCCTCAGATGCGCCATAAGTCAAAAGTTATGGCCCCCGATACCGGGTTATTTTGATTTGACGCGGTTTTTTTCAGGTTTTTACCCTGGGGGAGGCCCTGAGTCAGCGCGCCTGCTTTTTTGCTTCCGCATTCTGGCTGGTCAGGAAGAGGCCGATGTGGCGCAGCAGTACCTGCCCTGCTTCTTTGAGCGGCATGCGCAAGGTGCCACCGGCCGCGTTAAAGTGCCCCCCGCCATCCATGGCGGCGGCAATGGAGCGCACGTCTATGTTGCCATAGGAGCGCAGGCTGAACTTGCACAGTTGGGGGCTGTCTTCACGCAGCAGGGCCGCTATCTTGACGTCACGCAGGCGGCGCAAGTGCTCCACAAAGCCTTCCATATCTTCTTTGAGGGCCTGACAGCGGCGCAGATCTTCAAGCCCAACCTGGCAGAAGCCCACTTGTCCCTCCTGTTCAATGCGGGAATTTTCCATCAGCAGGCCCCACAGGCGCCAACGGCCAAGGCTCCAGCTGTTGTCCAACTGTTCGCGCAGCCATGCCAGACGGCAGCCGTTCTCCACCAGATGCGCGGCCAAAGCCAGAACATCGGCACTGGTATTGCCGTGGCAGAACCCGCCCGTGTCTGTTATGAGGCCCAGGGCCACCGCCAGCGACAGATCGCCGGTGAGAGGCAGGTTTGCCGCCATTGCCATGTAGGCCACAAGCTGGGCCGTGGCCGCTGCTTCTGTGACTACCCAGTTGGCTCTGCTGCCCATGCCATTGCCGCCGAGGTGGTGATCAATATTCACGCAGTCAAGCTGCGGCAAAAGTGCGGCCAGTTCGGCACCAAGGCGGTCAGGCTCGCCGCAGTCAAGCAAAACGGCGCATTTGGGGGTAAAGGGCGGGTGCGCAAGCGTTGTATGCACCACGGCGGGCATTGGAAAAAAATCCAGATAGCGGGGCAGGCCAGGATTGGCGTAAAGTATGAATTCTTTGCCCATGGCCCGTAAAATGTGGCCCACTGCGGCCACTGACCCCGCGGCGTCACCGTCGGGATGGACGTGCCCCGCCACCACGATCTGGTCCATCTGCTTGAGGGCCTCGACCATTTGCTGCGCCTTGGCAGCGTAAGAAGCGGGTATTTTATCAGTCTGTTGCATATATTTCCACCTGACTTTCCACCATTTCTTCAGGGCAGACGGCTTCCATCATAAGCGCGCATTTGTCCATGCGGCTGCGCAGATGCCCTTCGCTGTTGGAAAGGGAGACAACGGCCAGACGCAGGCTGCACAGGTTGTTTTCTGTGCCGGCCTCCGCTACGGCCACGTTAAATCGGTTGCGTGTCTTCTGCTTCAGACTGTTGGCGACACGGCGCTTGGCCTTGAGGTTGTCGTTGCCGTGCAGGCTGAATTCTACAGTGAGCACTGCCATAAACATGGTCATACATTTACTTGAAGCCCACATTGACCGTCTGGTTTGACAGTTCGCGTCAGTGCCATTTAGGCGATGGCATTTTTTGTGCACAGAACAGAACATGGAGCAAGTCCCGCGCGTTACCGCTACGTTCTGTTCTCGCTGTTGGGGGAAGGGCATTACCGGGACGGAAAAGGCAGATTCTGTTTAAATAGTATCCGCTGGCAAGCTATAAAGCCAGCACTTTATTGATGCGTATGTCTACGCAGACCAAGGTATGGTCTGGTGTGCGCGGAAGGTTCTTGCAGTACTCAACCATTGGCAATGATTTAAAAAAAATAGTTGAAAGTCCCCAACGGAGGCTCATTGGCCCCGGCAAAAACCGGGGGAAGGTACACCGGGTTTATCTGGCGTGCCTTCCCCCGAAAGAGTGTAAACTTTATTACGGTGTTGTTGCGCGGCACTGTTGTGCTTTGCGCAGCCGCGCTAGTCAGGGGGGCGACAGCAGATGCGTGCTGCACCTGCTGTTCCCCAACGTTCTACAGCGTCGCGGCTTCTTCCACGGTTTCGAAAGCTTCGATGATGTCGCCAATTTTGACGTCATTGAAGTTTTCAAGGCCTACGCCGCATTCATTGCCCTTGACCACTTCTTTGGAGTCGTCCTTGAAGCGCTTGAGGGAAGATATCTTGCCGGTATAGACCACCACACCGTCGCGCAACAGGCGCACACCGGCGTTACGGGCGATTTTGCCGTCGGCCACATAGGAGCCGGCGATAACGCCCACCTTGGGCACGCTGAAGGTGTCACGCACCTCGGCCTGGCCCAGATACACTTCACGCTGCACAGGAGCAAGCATGCCCGTCATGGCGCTCTTGATGTCGTCCACAAGCTTGTAGATGATCTCGTAGAAGCGAATATCCACGTTTTCGTGCTCGGCCACGTCCTTGATCTTGGATGTGGGCCGCACGTTGAAGCCGATGATAATGGCCTGCGAGGCAGAAGCCAGCAGAATGTCGGATTCGGTAATGGCACCAGTGCCGCC
>JAQVZK010000307.1 GCA_028708195.1 Desulfovibrio sp. | reverse complement strand
GGGTTGGTCACCGCGCCGATACCCATTGTGAGGCGTATGATGGTAATGATCAGGCCTACCGTCAAAATGACGGGGGTAATAATATTGCCTGGCGTAGGTTTGAAGAACTCGCCAAGGTTGAGCAGCTTGTCCTTAGTGGGAATGACTATGCTGTGGTGCGACATTTACTTATCCTCCCCGTGACACTTGCATTCCGTTTCCCTGGCCTTGAGGGCATCGGTCATGGCGCGACGGGCCGTATCAGCGGCACCAGGCCCCTGGGTTTCCTCAATCTTGCGCACGGCTGCGTCAACGGCGGCGGCCACGTCTTCACGGGCTTCCTTGACCTTTTCGTCCTTTTCCGCCTTGTACATGGCTTCGCGGCGCTTGCTGATGGCGTAAGCGCCACCGAAGAGCACGGGCCAGAAGGCTACAATCATTGGCACCGCGCCAAGCGCGCCGTAGGTCAGTTCACCCATGGGGCGGTTGCCAAGGTGGGTATCAAGACCGAGCTGCTTCAGTTCTTCGCCAGCCAGGGGGGCGTCGTCCGGCGTAGTGCTGGCCGCAACCTGACCCACAGCGGGGCTCAAAACCATCCACGCGGTACCACCGGCATCGGTTTCGCCGTAGATGTAGTTGACGTATTTGCCGGGGGAGTCGGCCATCCGGGCACGGGCCACGCGGAGAAGGTCACTGCGGCGGCCAAAGGTGAGGGCGTCCTTGGGACAGGCCTGCACGCAGCCGGGCAGCTTGCCTTCCATGAGCAGGGGCTCGCAGAAGGTGCACTTTTGCACCAGAGGATCAAAGGCTTCGTCGTACTGGAAGCCCGGTACGTAGAAGGGGCAGGCGATCATGCAATAGCGGCAGCCCACGCACTGTGAACCTTCGTAATGCACGGCACCGTTGGGGTGCTTGGTGAAGCATTTGGCAAAGCAGGCCGAGGCGCAGGCCGGGTCGTTGCAGTGAAAGCACTGCAACTTGCGGAAGAAGTCCTTGCCATTGACTTTGTACTTGTTCACCACGGTCCATTCGTATTCGCCTGTGCGACGATGGGTGTTGCATACCGTGAGGTCGCTGAAAGGCTTCTTGGGCTTGGGCAAATGGTTGACCTTGTTGCAGGCCTCTTCACACTTGCGGCAGCCGATGCAGCGGGTGGTGTCGTGCAGCACCCCGTAACTCTCAGCATAATATGGGAAGGTGTGGGGGCCCGCCTGGGCCACTTTGGCAGTGCCAAGGGCCGAGACAACGCCCGCGCTTCCCAGAAAGGTCAGAAATGTTCTGCGTTTCATATTCTTCTCCATGCTAGTCGGCGCTCTTTGGAGCGGCCTTATGGCAGGTGGTGCAGTCGGTATCTCTGGGACGCGCGACATTCATTCCCTTGTGGCAACCCATGCACTGCAGATGGTAGGCGGCCATAAGGTTGGGACGGCCGGGATTGACCTTGTCGATCTCCTTGGCGTGGCAGCTGCCGCACTTGGGAGGCGTAAGGGAAAGCGGGCTTCTGTGGTGGCAGGTCGCACACAGAAGTTCAGGCTGGTTGTGGAAAGCCTGAGCCAACTTGTCGTCCTTGATCCCTTCCATAAGGGAGGTCAGGTGACGACGGTGGGTAAAGTTGCTTCCCTCGTACTTGTCGGCCAGAGAATCAATGACCACCTTGAGGGGGGCCAGCATGGGAGAAACAGGCGTAACGGGCTTCTGGGCCAGCACGGTTTCTGCGGCCAGAGCTTCGTTGTCGCCGGGCAGCAGGGTACCGTTAATGCCCTTCTGCATCTGTTCCGGAGTCATAGAAGGTGTAACATTGTGACAGGTGGCGCACCATGCCTGGTCGCGCTTGGGCGTGACAATGGCGTGGCAGCCTGCGCATTCGCGCCGCTCCTTGGTCTGCTGTTCGTGACAGCTCACGCAGCTGACGGGCGTGTTGCCCTTGGCGCGCTTGGCGATGTTGGTGCCATGCATGGCCCGGTCAAGGGTAATAAACTTGCCCTCGGCCTTGCCTTCCACGGTATGACAGGTGCTACAGGACACCGGGTCGCCCGTATGGTGACAGGTCTCACAGTTGTCAATCTTCTTTTCGTGATTAAGATGATTGAAAACCACGGGTTTCATGGCCGCGCCCTTGGGATTGGGCTTTTCGCCGACCGGAAACATGACTATAGCCGATGGCGCGCCGCTGTCTGTTGGCTCCAGAGCTGCGGCCGTGACCGAACCAGCTCCCAGCGCCGTGAGACACGCCGCGCCAGCCAGGGCGATAGCCGCCAGCAGAAGCAGTGATGTGCCGTTCCTCATGTGCTTGTCCTTTTACATTCAGACATTACCCCAAAAACCCGCCACGTCAGGCGACGGGATCCTCCGGCCCCGCCGATCCCTACGGGGGGCAAACACGCAGATATTGCAACGGTATCGCAGGCTGCCAAGCACGTCAAGGAGGGGCCAGCGTTCGAATGGCTTCTCATGCTTGGAAAAACAAGGTGATTGAGAAAATTTTCATTAAATTCGTGCCGCCAATAAAACCCGCGTTACAGATTTATCGTGAATACGGGGTCACCTTGCGAACAAACGCACATGTTAATGATTTTTTTATGGAAAACTTTTTTTACGCTGACGTTATGGCTAAAAATGCAGGCCAGAGAGCTTTGCCAGCAGGGGCGCAAGCACGCCGCACGCGATAAGCATAATTTTCACCTGAGTATCGGCTTTGTTACTATGCTGAATATAAACATGTTTATTTACTGTGGGCCAGTCTGGTCAATGGCGCACCGCGTGGGCGGCCCAAGGCTGTTTATGGCTCTTGACCTGCCTTTCAAGATACTCTACGGCTTTAGAAATACGGATGTGACATGAAGCCGCTAAGCCTGCCGCCACATCAGCTCCCGCTTTTCTTGGGACTCGGCGCGCTTTGGATGAGACAGCGGTGGATTGGCCACGGAGCCGACAGCTCCTGACCGATAACGGAGGATCGTTGATGAAGAATGTTGAAAGCCTGTTGCAAGGCAATGAACTGTTTCAAAAGAATTATTTCAAAAAGAACGAGACCAAGCTTATGGAGCTTGTCAACAGTGGTCAACACCCCAAGGCGCTCTTCATAGGTTGCGCCGATTCAAGGGTTATCCCCTCGCTCATTACCAACGCTCCCCCCGGCCAACTTTTCGTACTGCGCAACGTGGGCA
>JAQVZK010000306.1 GCA_028708195.1 Desulfovibrio sp. | reverse complement strand
ATGTTCATGTAAAACAATGGGTTTGCGAGGTTTGGTGGTGAGGCGGGAGGCGGGGGAGAGGCAGGGCTGGAGAAGGAGATCAGGCGAGGCGAGAGCATGGCAGCGTTTGCCCGCAGACAGGGCGAAATCAGGCGGTCACAGTCAGATGGCTACACTCAAATGGCGACGGTCAGGCGCAGCGTTTGCCCGCAGGCGGGGTCAAAGGTCAGGCCGCCCGGGGGCAGGCCAAGGTTGGCCCAGGCAAGGCGAAGCTCCCCACGCAGGCCCCATACATATCCCTGGCAGGAGGGCGGCACGCACAAGGCCCGCAACACCGGCTGCGCGGCAACAGTGGGGGCAGGGGCCGCTGTGGAAGCTGCGGGCATCTGTTCAAGCTGCTGGCGCACCGCCAGCAAGAGCGCGCGCGCCATAACGCGGCTGCCCAGGGCCGCGTCCACGGGGCCCGCCAGCACGGCAGCGTCCAGAGACGCTTCAGGCGCAAGTCCCATGCGAATAACGGGCACACCAGCCTTCTGGGCCAAAAGCCACCCCCGCGCAAGGCAGTTCAGCGTGTCTTCCAGTCCCCACGGGCTGTACAGCCCCTGCCGCCACATGCGGGCAAGGGCCGTGCCCTCAAGCACAAGGCAGGGGTAAAAGCGCAGCATGTCCGCGCCAGCGGCCAGCGCCAAAGGAACATCATCAAGAAACTCGGCAGGGGTGTGCCCCGGCATGCCCGGCAACAACTGCACCCCAAGCGTCAGGCCTGCCTCCTTCACAAGGGCACAGGCCCGCAGGGCCGTTTTGCCGTCATAGCCCCGCTTTGAGGCCACAAGGGCCTCATTGGCAAAGCTCTGCACCCCAAGCTCCACACAACCGCAGCCAGCCGCGCGCAACCGCGCAAGAACAGGGGCATCCACACAGTCTGGCCTGGTTGAGCAGCGGAAAGAATGAATCCAGCCCCGCTCAAGCGCCTCTTGCGCCAGGTCAAGGCAAGCGCTTTGTTCCGGCAGGGGCATGGCTGTGAAGGTGCCGCCATAGAACGCCAGTTCAGCCGGGGGCAAGCCTCGGGCACTGCGGCTTTCAAGATTCTCGCGGGCCTGATCAAGCAGATTGGCAAGGGTGGATGCGGGCAGAACCGGGGCAGCAGCCGCAGGCGTTGCGGCATCCATACAGGCGGCAAGACCCGTCTGCACATCCTGCGCACAGAACACGCACCGCACCGGACACCCGCTAAAAGGAATAAAAAGAGGAATGAGGGTGTGCCCCTGCTGCCGAGGCACAACCCAGGGCAGTGTTAAAGAAAAAAACCGGGCAGATACCGTTTTCATACTACCCCGATGGCTGCGAAGCCGTGCACGGCGCGCACTATAGCCTCTTGCCCGCAAGAAGAGAATTTTTAAAAAAAACCTTGCTCTGCCCGTTACTTGCATGTATTTTACACAAAAGTGCGCTTCATGTGAAGCGTGCCTTTGCTACCTCGTGGGCTGTATCTGCCTGAGCCATGTTTTGTGACCACGATACCAGCGTCATCATCAATCATGCGCCGGAGAAATCACAATGAAAAAAACACTGACCAAAGCGGACATCGTGGAGGCCATCTACGAAGAAACCGACAAAAACCGCGTGGATGTAAAGAACGTGGTTGAAAAATTGTTGGACATAATGAAGTCCGCCATCAAGAAGGACCGGGCCCTGCTTATCAGTGGCTTTGGCAAGTTTGAATGCTATGACAAGGCTTCGCGCAAGGGGCGCAACCCCAAGACAGACGAAACCATCACCCTGCCCCCGCGCAAGGTTATGGTGTTTCGCTTGTCGCGGAAGTTCCGCTCGGAACTGAACCCCTAGCAGACAACACACGCCTGTGCCTTCACGGCGGGCTTTGCCGAGCCCTGCCGCGTCGGCTTGGCGCGTACAAATTTAGCCGTCAGCCGTAGCACGGACGGGGTATTTTTACCCTGTGCTTTACCGTGCCCCAGAGTCTGTCGTTCTGGGGCTGCGTCATCGTCAGGCTCCGGGCCTTCCTGCCGGGAATGTCCGGCGTTAGCGTTCGGGAGCTGCACATGCTGTTCAATTCGTATTCCTTTATTTTTTTCTTTCTTCCTCTTCTTCTGCTCTGTTGGCGGCTGGCTTCAGGATACGGCGCAGCACGGTTAAGCCTGGTTCTGCTGCTTTTCTCCGTAGTATTTTATGCCCTCTGGGGGCTGCCCTTTTTGCTGCTTCTGGCGGTCATTCTGGGTATGAACTACGCGTTTGCGCTGGCTCTGGCTGCGCCGGAGCCGGCAGCAACGGCAAGCGACACCATGCCTGACGAGGCCCTGCTTCTTTCACAAAGCGGTACAGAAGGCGGCGATACAGGCCAGGAAGCCACGTGCCAGGCCGAAGCGCCCCTTCAGGCAAAACGCCGCAAATGCGCATGCTCTTTTGCGTGTTGCAGCCGCTTGGGTGCCTGGGCCCGCAGTCGCAAGGGTTTGCTGACCTTGGCCCTCATACTGAACCTGCTGCCTCTGCTCTGGTTCAAGTATTCCTGGTTTTTCGCACAGAACCTGGCGCTGCTTTCCGGTACGGAGTGGAACTTCACCCCGCCGGGCCTGCCCCTTGGCATATCCTTCTATACATTTATACAGATCGCATGGCTTGTCAGCGTATACCGGCGGCAGGTGGTGCCGCAGGGCTTTTCACGCCACGCGCTTTTTTCGGCCTGCTTTCCTTACGTCATTTCTGGCCCCATTGTGCGTTACGAGCAGATGGGCCCGCAGCTTGACGAGCTTACAGGTTCCACGTCAGAAGGGCTGGCTCGGGGCTTCACCCTGTTTACCATCGGCCTTGCCAAAAAGGTGCTGCTGGCCGACGGACTGGCCGTTTACGCCAACGCGGTCTTCAATGCGGCGGAAAAGGCCTTTCCCATCAGCGGGGCCGAGGCATGGCTTGGCTCCTTCTGCTATACGTTTCAGCTGTACTTCGACTTTTCGGGCTATACGGACATGGCCATCGGCCTTGGCCTCATGCTTGGCCTGCGCCTGCCTGAAAACTTTGATTCTCCCTACAAGGCCACCGGCATCGTGGACTTCTGGCGGCGCTGGCACATCACCCTGAGTTCCTGGCTGCGGGACTTTCTGTACATTCCCCTTGGCGGCAACCGCAAAGGGCGTGTCATGCAGTACCGCAACC
>JAQVZK010000305.1 GCA_028708195.1 Desulfovibrio sp. | reverse complement strand
CAGATCATGTCCGCCCAAACACTGCTCAAGCACATTCTTGAGCGGGTGTTTTCGTGCCTGCTCAACGGTAATATCACCTGCCTGGATCATGCTGGTAAGAAAACGGTGATCAGTCGTAAGCTGCTCAATTTTTTGGTCACGAAGGCGATAAAGCCTGCTGTCGCCCACGTGAATCCAGCGGAGCGCGCCTTGCTGCAGCAGGGCCGCAGTGAGCGTTGTTCCCATGCCATCAAGGGCTGTATGCGTTGCTGCGTGCTGGTAAATTTTTTCGTGAGCTTTTATGGCTGCTTGCTCAAGGGTAATAATGTCAAGTTCGTTCCTGGCAGCAAGCTCCAGCTCCTTTATTGCAATAGACGCAGCTATGTCGCCACCGTCGACACCGCCCATACCGTCCGCCACCGCTAGCAGCAGCGGCCCATTGGCACAGCGAACAGTGAGCACCCTGTCTTCATTGACCTTTCTGACATTGCCTTTGTGGCTGGCCGCATGCAGGGAAAAAGAAATCATTCGTTGCTCGATGTTGTGGTATTGCGCACGGTTCTAAAACCCACATCGGAAAAAGCCTCCCATTTCTGCCTCATTGGCGGGCATACGCCCTTTGTTTCTTTCAGTGAGTCTTTACCTGCCCCAAGCAGCATAAAAAAATGCCCATCGTCCGAGTTTTCATAGCCCCATTCATCTGTCAGGCCGTAGGATTCACCAAGACCAAGGCCATTTTCACGGGCCAGCAGCCATTGGGGCACAGTAGGCAGGGCCCTGTTGTAATAATGGGCATACGCTTCAGCCCCCTTGGGGCTGACCCGCACAACGGGACGCTGTGCCATTTCTGACGAAGAGAGCGTAAAAACACCGTCACGAAACAGAATAGGTTCGTAACCTTCGCGAATTTCTCCAAGAAGCATGTAAATGCCTTCTGCAGACTGCACGACGCTGTTCTGCACCGTGAGCGTATCGCGCACGGAATTAAGAAAATTTACGAAGCGTTCATTGGTCACGGGCCCTTCTTCAATATAAAAATCCTTGCCATCAGCCTGCTGCTGCCCGGCAATTGAAGATACCCAGGATACGCCGCCTCCGGCCGCCAGACGCATGACGGCCCCGTCGGATTCAACAAGCATTTGCGACTTGGGATGGCTACCAGCGCTTGCATTATCGGCAGAACGTGCAGGAGGATTCCCCTGGTCTTTTGGAGTAAAACGAGCCGATCTGTCTGTTTGAATCTCCTGGATGACCTGCGCGGCCTGAGGCGGAGCTTCCATAGCTGGATCGGGGGGTTGATTCAAAAGATGATGCACGAGCAGGGCCATCCCCCCCATAGCCACAATCCCCAAGGCTGCATAGAGCGCGTGCAGCCCCTTTTTGAGATTACGCTTTCCCTCCGCCTCAACCCCTTCCTCACTATAGCCGACAAGCGTGTCCAAATCCCGGTACAGGGTTACAGCATCAGGCGTTCTTTCCTGAACTTCCTCTGCAGTAGCGCTTTGAATAATGCTATCGAGCGTTTGAAAAAAATCCTTGTCCCCAGCAGGGCAAAGGCTCAAATCAAGTTTTGCCTGCTTGAAGGCCATACGGTTTTTGTTGGCGATCTTGCCGTGCACAAACTCCAAAAGGATTTTGCCAAGAGCGTAAATATCGGCTCGGGCATCCACTGACGCCCCGTCTTCAAACTGCTCTTTGGGCATATAAAAAATGGTGCCCAGTACATGAAAAGTCTGGGTCATGCGAGATTGGTTCTGGGCCCTGGCCAAACCGAAATCGGCTATCTTGGGGGTAGAACCATCAAGCATGATATTTTCCGGCTTGATATCGCGGTGAATGACCCCGGAATCATGAACCGCAATTAACCCTTGCAGAACAGGTAAAAAATACTGTTTGAGCCAGCTTGTGACTGCAGACCTGTCCATGCCATACCCCTGTTCAGGCATTGTGCCACGAAGGGTAGAGCCGGGAATATACTCCATAACAATATATTCCAGTTCTTCGCCATCTACAAAGCATCTGTCAAAATCAATCACCTGAAGGACATAAGAATGGCGGATACTCGCCATGACCCGTACTTCGCGGCGAAAACGTTCACGCTCGGCTTCAAGTTCGCTTATGTCATCTTTAAGGGAATCTAAAAAGTTGGAAGAAATAACCTTCAGCGCCACACTCCGGTGAAGGCTTTTCTGGTGAGCGCGGTAGACGTCGCCCTTGCCGCCGGAGGCTATGTGCTCAAGAATTTCCCACTTGTCATTGAGAATAAGACCGGACTTGAGAAGAGATCTCGGGGCGGGGATTTCATGATTAACGGATGAGCCGCTGCCAGTGTCGATAGTATTTGTATTGTTAGCTTGGGCGGCGGTGGTCGACATATCTATCCTGTTCGCTCAGAATTTGTCTTTATGGTTAAAAAATCGACTACACTTTGGGGCGTATTACCCATCTGAATTGAACTGCTAAGCAAAAAAAATGCCATCTGATAGAGAAGAATTATCGCAACGTAAAAAACAGGAATGGGATTTCTCAAAAATGGTCAGTATGTTGGTCTTTTCAGTTTTTGATGTAACATTGAAAAACGCTTTCACGGATTTTAAAAGCGTGTTTGCTCGTGGGGGCATACTTTGAATTTCGTTGTGACCGTGCCAACCTGAGTAATTTTTACTCAAGTTGACACGCTGATTGAGCAATTTTAGTGCGGTATGACAACATACGCGCGTGCTGGCAAGATCGCTCTTTTTTTAAGGTGTTTCCTGCAAGGACATCGCCGACGCGCACCGCATAGGCGTAGCCAGCGTGGAGCGCTAACAGACTCACAGAAAGAGCGCTTACGAGCATACTTTGCTGACAGGCCGGACATTGAATCACTGTACGGATTTTTGCATGGCACAGCCAATTTATTGCGTGTGCGGGCGCAAAGTATCGATTCGTGTCGCATATATGTAGCTGAATTATTGAATAAAATTGATCAACTTCGAAAAACGCCCTTTGCGCCGTTGCGCACCTTGGGCAAGACGTTGCATAATTGGCGGGAAGAAGTAGCCCGAATGTTCCGGTTTACCAGGAATAACGGCATCACAGAAGGCTTTCACCGAAAAATGAAGTTGATTCAGCGACGAGCGTATGGCTTTCGTAACTTCGAAAACTACCGCCTGCGTGTGCGTGTTTTGTGCTGCTGAAATGGCTGGGG
>JAQVZK010000025.1 GCA_028708195.1 Desulfovibrio sp. | reverse complement strand
CAACACAAGAGCCAGCATAAGCAGCCTCAGTATTTTTGCCATATGATCATCTCTATAACATAGTTTGTGCGTTCCACATATTGCCCGGTTTCATCCCGAAAGGCCTTTACGTGCGCTTCCACAAAGTTTGGATCTGGTTCCGCGCCATAGTCGCGCAGTGTCGTCACGCAGGCGTCAACTATGTCTTCCCGGGTTTTTGCCACGACCCACTGGCCTTTGACCGGTATTGCCTTGTACGGTATGCCCTTGCCGTCAAGCCACGCACGCATATCTTGGGCATTGTTGAAAATTTTTGGGGCAATGCCGTAATGCTCGTGCAGACCTTGCATGACATCGGAAAGCATACGGTCGGAAAAGCCCATAAAGACCACTTTTTCGGTGGCATAGTGCATGAGTTTTTCTCTGCTTTCATCGCTTTCGATGGCCGGGGTCATAGAGGCGAAAACAATGTCAAAGCGTTCGTCCGAGGAAAAATCATCCCAACCAGAGCGCTCGGTGGTAATGTTGGTGATGCGCATTGAAGCGGCGTCTTCGCGCAGCAGGCGCAGCATTTCGTCGGCAACATCCACAGCGGTAACTGATCTGGCCATGCGCGCAAGGCGCAAGGTGTACATACCGCTGCCGCAACCCACGTCCAGAACGCTCTTGCCGTTAAAATCCACGCCATTTTCTACGGCATAACGCAGCATACTGGCCTCATAGTTATCGTCACCTTCCTCAAAGCGAGGAAAAGTGCGTGATCGTGCGTTCCAGTATTCACGCTGTTTTTGCTGTTTTTTGTCTACAGTTCCCATTTGATGCTGACTCCTGCATTGAATCCCAGTGCCGGGTAGCCCCAGGCTTCTTCATACTGGGTGTTGGTGATGTTGTCTGCATAGGCTTCAAGGGTCAGGTGTTCGTCTATTTTGTAACTGAGGCTTGCTCCAAGGGTGGCGTAGTCGTGCAGCGTGCCTTTGCGCAACTCAGCCGTGTTGACGTAATAGCTGCGCTCACCCACATAGGTTACTACTGTATCAAGGGTGAACTGCTCATTGATTTTCCAGGTGGTTCCCAGAGTTCCTTTCCAGTCAGGAATATACTCCAGTTTTTCCATTACGCCCTGGGGGTCGGCGGGGTCATTAGATTTTTTGCTGTCCTGTCTGGTCACGGCGGCCTTAATCGTGACATTGTCCAGCACGTCATAGCTGCCGCTCAGCGTTGCTCCGTATATTTCGGCATCAATGTTGTAGGCAGCCCATGCCTGATAGCTTTGCGGGCGATTTACGTAGACAGGTTTGTGAACGATATAATCCTGAATATTGTAATAAAAGCCAGAAAACTTGAGAAAACCTTTGCCGTTGAAGCTGTACTTGTAGGCGGCATCAATGCCTCGGGCTGTTTCGGGCTTTATATCTTTGCCCACAAGGTAGGGCACATTGACGGTATTGTCCCGTGATGATGCTTGCGAGTTCCAGTACAGTTCCGGGATAGTGGGCGTTCTGTAGTTTTGGTAAAGAGCCAGGGATGCAGACTGGTTTTCAGTAAACTCGTAGGTGAGCATGGCCTTGGGGGAAAGCTGCGAGCCAGAAAAATTTCTGTCCTGGTTGTCAGGGCTGTAGCGGAAGCTGTCATAGCGCAGGCCGATATCCAGGTGCAGTCTGTCAGTAAGGGAAAACTTGTCGGCCAGAAATGCCCCCATTACTGTGGCAGGCGCGCCTGCTTCGGACGACTCCATCTTGCCCGTCCATTTGTTGGCTCCGGCCTTGTTGTAGTTTTTATCCACATACTCCACGGTAATTGGCCCAGGAGTCAGTCTTTTGTACTCCACGCCAGTCATAAGCTCATGGCCGTGAACGGTGACTCCTGTTTTGAACTTAAAGCCGTAAGTGTTATCCACAATAACATTACGATCCAGCACAAGGTCGCCATTTTTTGTTTTTCCAGGATTGAAATCATTAGGATTTTTAGTTTTTAGCTGCATGCGGGCGTCAACGTCCGCATAGTTTTTTTCACGACGGTTTTCGCTATTTTTGAAGCCCGATATTTCAAAATAGGCAGTTTCCAGAAATTCCTGCCGATAGGTGAAGTCCATAAGGTGGCGGTACTTTGTCCAATGCGCGCCATCACCGATAACCGTCATGGAGGGGGTAGGCGATCCGCCGGCAAAGCTTTCGCCGCTGGCTGTGGGATAGTTGGAATCTATGGAGGAACCAAATCCGGGCAGGTTCGGGTTGGAATCGCTTGATGGGTTACCGTCGTTTCTGTTGCTACGGATAAGCCCACGCTTGGTCTGGCTATAATTGTACCCCAGTGTGAGTTCGGCCTGCCAAGGCAGGTCTATATACAGTTTGGGGTTGAAGTGAAAAGAATCATAGTCGTTGTTGCGAAAAAAGGGATCGGCGTGCTGATGGCTCAGGCCCACACTCAGGCCCACAGCATTAAACTTTTGGGCATAGCTGCCGCGCACGTTATGGAAATCATAAAAATCCTTCCAGCCTCCCATGGTGGCGTAAACGCTGAAATAGGGCTGCTCGACAGGACGGCGTGTAAAAGCGTTGATAACGCCGCCCAGGGCGCTGTTGCCGTATTCAACGGAACTGCCGCCCTTGATAACCTCGATCCTTTCAATATTGTCCAGCGGGATGGTGCCAAAGTCGATATAGTTACCGCCGGACATGCCAGTGGAACTGATGTTGCGGCCGTCAAGGTTCAGCATGATTCTTTTGGATTCCATGCCGCGTATGGAGATTATGTCACTGCTGTCTCCCATGGCAGCCTTGCGCTTGAAAGAGATTTCAGGATCGCGCACCAGGTAGTCGGCCACGTTATTACTACGGTTTTTTTCCACCACAATGGCGGTCGTCCGGTCCAATTTGTCTTCTTCCATACGTCCGGTAACGTTTATCGGGTCCAGAACGAAGACGTCCTGCATGAGGTTGCCGGAACTGGCTGCGTGGCCTGCCAGGGGAAAGGCCGTCACAGCCAGCAGGCACAGGCAAAGGATAGATTTCATATATGCCCCCTGGCAGCGCTCGTGCTGAAAGTTGTTGCCAGACTTGTCGTGTGATGTTTTTAAAAAAAGTGCTACCGATTGCTGAAAAAAAAGCTGCTATGGGCAGCCAGTCCGTTCGTTTCCATTTACCAGCGCCGGGAATAATGGTGGTGGCAGTCCAGGCAGACTTTTTTGCCGTTCTCAAACCGCAACATGGGTTCGGCTACACCTTCACCACATATTTCGCAGGGTATGGAAGCAAAAATACGCGGGCTTTCAGGAACTTCATAGCTCGGGGCAGACGCGCTGAACATTTTATCAAGAGGCATGTCCATAAGAATTTGTTGCCACTCTTCTCGACTGGTCTGTTCGTGCTTACTGGCACGTAGGCTTACGCGCAGAGCAGTGCCGCTATCGCGGTCGAAAAATGAATACGCGTGTTTGCCGCGCGGACGCGCAACCAGATTGCCTTTACCCGCTGAACAGCCAAGCAGACATTGAATGGCGTCCACGCCGCAGGCATCATTTTCTGTTATGCAAACGAGTTTGCCGTAATCAATCTGCCCAAGCACAGGGTGGGCCATTACCGCCTCAACAGCGCGCAGGCCAATAACAAGGCCAGGGCACAGATGGCCGTGAAAAGTCACTGCCCTGTTGCGTCTGTCCAATGCTAACTGATCCATGATGTCTCCTTGCCAGCAGCAGTTCAGCCGCGTCTCGCCTTTTGCCGAGACATGCGGGCAAAAAGAAAAACGGCTGTTTTGATTGTCAAATCGTAACACTATTTGTATTAAGGTAACACCACACAAGAAGTATGACAAGCAAATAGTATTTTTTATGGCTACTGAAAAAGTATGGTTTTGTGATGAAACGGGGTCAGCAGTTGCAGCAGCTCAGCAGGGGAATGCTTGTGGTAATACCATTGTGCGATTTCAGCAGTACGCCCCATCAGCGAGGTCAAGGCGCAGGTGGCTGGAATTACCTTTGCACGCCCCTAGAAAGCAGAAAGCCCCCAGTTCAAGGTTGAACTGGGGGCTAACCGTGTTGGCACACTACGACTTTTGACACGAAACGTGTAGTCTGTTTTTTTGCATTACCGTGCCGGTCATCCCCTGTGGCTGCGAAGGACGACCAATGAAGGCGAGTACCTACTCGACGATGATTGACGATGTTATGTCATTCCATTTGCCGCCGATGTACGTGTAGCTTTTGTCAACAAGGCATTTTCGGCCAGAAAAATTCTTGTGCTCGAACAAAAACACCCTGTTTCCCTTGCGCACCTTGATCGAGCTCAATTTGTCATTGCCAATTCTAAGCTCGTTAAGGTTATAGCTGCCTTCCTGCAAGCATTGTGATGCGCCACCGTAATTGGAGTGCTCATAGATGATTGCCGCACAGCTTCTGGCAAAGGCATCGCCGGGCAGCAGTACGCTGGTAAAAAACGCAGCACAAAGCAGTGCTGCCGCAAAAAATCTGGTCTTGCTCACACGGGTCATGTCGGCCTCCTGGAATAATTTTAAGATTCTGCATCGCCTGTCCACAACTTGAAGGTCGTAGCTTTATGAATCACCACCTGGCTAAGCATATACCGTGCCGAATGGCGACGGCAGTAGAAAAGTAGAGTATGTGAGCTTCTTTCCGGAATTTTGGGGGGGCTATTGCCCAAAAGTGGGGCACCATGCTTGAAAAAATGCCTTCCCGCGGCCATACCGGTGCGCAGAACCGCCTACGAAGTGCCTAAAAACAGGCAGGACATGCCAGATTTATTGGCACCTGGAATGATAATCATAACAATAGTTAAAAATATTAATCTGTTATGTTTGGCACGCCATGTGCTTTATTGGTTAAAGAGGAGAACATCACATGAAAAAAACGTTCCTTGCTTCTGCCTTGGCGGCACTGCTTCTTTTGCCCTGCCTGCATATGGCCCTTGCTGCGGCCCCTGCTGGTGAAGCCGGGGAGTACTCTCTCCGTGACGGCAAGCTTTACTTACAAGATTCTGCCGTGGATTCTGAAATTACCGTCAACAAGATAGATGCTGAACTGCTTCCCCCAGGGGCTCCCGTCCACTATTGGGCAGTTCTTCCGCCAAAAGAGTCTGATACTGGCGGCGAAGAAATCTGGACGGCGCTTTTTTTCTCTGAAAAGGGAGAATTTGTCGCGTCCCTGCCCCTGGAGGACGAGTTTCGCTGCGCGGAGGTCTTTCCCAGCCCGAGCCAGAAGCAAGTGCTGCTGGCAGGGGGCAACCCGATGAGCCCCGAAGTGCACTTCACCTTGTATGACCTTGAGACAAAAAAAGCTGCAATGTCCTTCACCAGCTTGAGGGGAATGAACCCCATATGGGTTGATGGATACCGCTTCGTTTACACCTTGGGCGATGTGGGCACGGATAGACCCTTTATCGCTGGCAAAGAGTTTGGGTACGTTTTTTCCGTGGGATTTTACGACGCTCTTTCATCCACGCTGACCATGCTTAAAACCGCCAACAATACACACAATTACTCTCTGGAAGGAACAACCGACGGCGGCGGTGCCGCCGTCATTCTTGAAACCTGGGTTGAAAAGGTCCAAGACTGGAAGTCCGAAGACAAAAACAAGATCAATACCCGCGAAATTACGGTGAATTTCCCGGCGGCGGGGTAATTTTTGCTGAAAAATCTTGCGGGGGCAAGACATAATTTGAAAGGCTTTGTGGGGGGAACCCTTTTGCAAACGGGTCGCCCCCCCAACGCCCCAACCCCATAAAGCTCTTACTGGGCATAGCTGAACCGAAACGAGGCCCCAGAGGCCGCGCCTTTCATCCATAGCACGTCTCAAGGCTGTTCCATATGCAGAAGCCCACCCGCTGAGCGGATGGGCTTCTGTTTTTTCGTTGGCCGCTGTTAATTTTGCAACGTAGAGGTGCCCAGGCATTGGGGCAGGGCAAACCGTCTGCCTGCGGTGCCGCCAAAGCAGGCACAGATAAAAAAGGCTCACCCTTTGTTACCAGACACGCAGCCGGAGCCTGCCGCTCCCCAAAGGACGATAACGGGCGGCATTTGGGGCCAGGCTTATGGCTTGTGCCCCGTTTGCAATCCCCGTTTACAGGCCGCCACCCCCGCCGCCGCCGCTGCCGCTGCCAGAGCCGCCGCCACTGCCGCCAAAGGCGCTATCGGATGAGGTAGAAGAGCTTGACTGCTGCACGGCCGATGCCGCCACAGCGCCAGCAAGCCCCTGCGCAAAGCGGGTCCAGTCCGCACTGTTGGCCACAAGGTCCTTGTCTATGCCGCTGTCGTCAAGCAGGCCCTCGGCAAGCTGCCCGGCAAAGCGGTTGCACCATGTTTTTTCAAGGCCGAGCACCAGGGCGTAGGGCAACAGCCGCTTGAAAATCTCCGGGCTGTCTTCTGGGCTGGCGCCTTCTTTGTTGAACATCTCAAGCCGGTTTTTTTCCGCCGCGCTGATGTAAAGGGCAAGCCCCGCTATTTCGTCCAGCACCTGCTGGCACTGCTTGGAGGGCGCCTTCATAAGCAGGCTGAACACATAGGCCACAACCAGCATTACGACGGGCAGTATCCAGTCTATGTCGTCAAACAGCCCTTCTGAATACATGGCCGCCACCAGTGACAGCGGAAAGACCGCGCTGATGGCAAAGATCACCCACCTGCCGGTCATACGCTGTAAAAAGCTGGGCAGCACTGCCATACCGCAGAAAAACAGACAGGCAAAAAAAAGGCTAACCCAAGGCGGCAGGTCGGGATAATCGGCCGTAAGGGCGGTGGCATCAACATTGGCGAAACTGATGGTAAACGCCAGCGGCAGCACCACAAACCACCCCAAAAAGATCACAAGGCCGTTGCGCGACCAGGCCTGCCCATAATTCTTGTGCAGGCTGCCCTTGGCGGAGGTAAAGATGGAGCGCAGGCTCTCCTGCTTGGGGCTCAAGACCAACTCGCCGTCGGACGCCTCCTGGGTGAGCTTTTGGTATACGATCTCTTCTTCCGGTGCGAGATCGCTGGGGGTGCCCTGAGGGCGGTCCTTGGGCCGCACGGCAAAGGTGGACTTGTCTATCTTGTGGATGGAGCACAGGCCGCGACCCGCCAGACCAATAAATATGGCAGCGAGACCCCGCCCGCTGGAGTGCATGGTCATGCGAACATATTCCACAGCCATTGGCGACATATAGCCCGAAACCCTGCCTGGGCCTCTGCCCATATACTGGGCCTGTGGCGGATAAAAACGGGCAAAAACAGGCCCGCTGGCGGGGTCCTTGCCCACGCGCCACCATGCCAGCAGAAAATAGAGAAAAACAAGGCACAGCACCCCGATCTGCGGCAAGAGCATGGGGTGGTAATACAATGTTTCGTATATAAATCCGCGCTCTGCCGCCTCTTTGGCAAGGGCGGCCTCCCGGGCTTTTTCTGCGGCGCGCATTTCGGCATATTTTTCAGCCTCGGCCTTTTGCTTCGCCACCAGCGGCACCACCGGATCGGCTATGGCACCAAGCGGAAAGGATACGGCAGCGGTAAACTGCTCGTTGGGGGCGAGACGGGGGGAAAACATGCCGTCGCCTTCACTTGAAGCGAAAAGAACCACATTGGGGGCGGGCTTTGTGATGTCTATGCCCTCTGAGGCCCGGCTGCCCGCCTTGCCCATCCAGGCGGCGGTCTTTTGCACGGGCACGCCCGCAGGAAGTATCATGCGGCAGGAGAAAGACAGGATTTCAAAGGCCCACTGGCCTGTGACGTTCCAGTTGAGTTCTCCGTGCCCCTCGTAGAAACGCAGGTGCAGGGACGTATCGTACGTCAGCACAAAGTGGTGTTCACCGTGAGAGAGCAACTCGTCATTGCGCATGAGAATGCGCAGCATGTCGCCTTTTCTTTCCGTTTCAACCGAGTTGAGGGGGGTACCGTCAAGCTCAACACTGACAAGCTTGAAAGGCACCTTGCCACTGTAAGCGGCTGGCCCGCTGTAGCCCACAGGAAAATCGCGGTAAAGGCCGCGCTTTATCTGATCGCCTTCTGCGGTAAAGGTGATTTCTTCTCTCACGCGCATGGTGCCGTCCTTGTGAACGGTGACGATGGAGGAGAAATCGTTGATGACTTCGGCGGCCACGGTTCCTGAGGCCGTCCAGCAAAGGCAAAAGACAGCAAAAACCACATGGCTCAGGGCGCGGCTAAATTTTTTCACGTACATGGCGCTTCCCAGTTGCATTACAGGTCCGAAAAAGGGGTCAGCCCCGCAGGAGCGTCACTCCGTTAATATCCAGCACATCCAGCAGGCAGATCCCCGTGAGCCCCAGCGACGCCAGCAAGCACAGGCCAACCAGAAACAGGCCCACACGAAGGCGGCGCAAAAAACAGGCCCAGGCACACCAGAACCAGAAAACATCGACCATGATGGCGCACAGAAGCAGGGTTTCTACCTGCCGGGTCACAAGCAGCACGCTCGTGACCCAGGCCTGTAAAACAGCCGCCAGGCAGAGGGATATGGTGGCGAGCAGGTACTTTAGCGACACGGCGTGTCTCCGTTGGGTGAACTGTTTTACATACATTCAGGCCGCGGGCGTTTCGCGGGCACGTGCGGCCAATTGCGCGGCCAGGGCGCTGCTATGCCTGCCGCCTGCACGGCGTGGTCAGGCGGCAGGCCGGAGAATATCAGGCTTGCGGGCGCAGGGCAGCCCGGTGGTAACCAGATACCGCTTGCAGCCGCCTTGCGCCTGTGTTTATGCCATGCGGAGCATGTGGTTGAGCCACACCCTTGGGGGAGCTTTTACCGTGCTTCCCCTGCGCTCACTTCTTTTGCAGCACATACTTGCCGGCGATGGAAAGGGGGCTTTTCACGCTTTCCTCTCCCACGCCAGAGGCTACATACTTGCCTTTATTAAAGGCGTCCGTGGTTGTCACGGTGGCGGTTCCGTCCTTTATGGCAACCTTTATCTGTACTCCGGGGTTGTTGGTATACGAGGCCTCGGTGAACTCCTGTACGCCAGAGGTGACGGTTTCTTCCTTCATCTGCTTGGCCTGAGCGTAGCACTTGCCCGTTTTGCCGGGGTCGGCCTTGTCCCACACAATAAACTCAAGTGAATACAGGTCGTGGTCCTTTTCAAACGTGATACTCAGGTAGCCTTCAAGCGTGTCACTTGAAAGCAGATAAAAGCCCGCCAGCGGCTTGTTGTCGGTGAAGGCCCAGGTGACAAGCTTGTTGATATACAGAACCTGAGCGCCGTAGGCCGCGGCGTAGGCATCGGCTTCACCCTTGCCCGCCGCCATGCTTTTTTTAACGCTCTCGGCTATGGCCGCGTCGCATTTCTTTTCCAGCGCCTGCATATCTTTTTCATCGAGCAGGTTGTTGGCATTCATCTGGGCAAGGTCGTAGAGATCGTACATGGCCTTGTAGCTGCTGTTGCTCTCCCAAAATTTCTCATGATCAGCAGGAGTGGCGGCAAAGCTCGACCCGCCGAGGCAGGTGCCCCAAATAAGCCCCAAAGCCAAAAAAAGCCGTATGATGTGTTTCATGATGTATTACCTGTTCCTGGTATGGTGGGATGATTTTTCAGCATATTGCTGATTCTGCCTGTGGGCAGCCTTCATCAGAATACTGTGCATTGTGAAGGGACAGGGCTGCATGAGACGGGTTGGCAAGAGCTGACTGCCGTAGAATTTTTTAAATTTTAACCGAACGTGTGCCCTTGCGCCTGGCGGCCGCTCATGCAGCCGCCAGGCCGTTTCCACCCTGAATATCCCTACTGCAGCATGTCCCCCACAACGGGAACGGCCTTTTCTGCCGGGTTATCCAGTTCAAAGTACACCACCTGCGCAAAGTGGAACATGCCTGCCACAATATTGCTGGGGAACTGCATGACCCTGTTGTTCTGCTCTCTGGCCGTACCGTTGTAATAGCGGCGGGCCATCTGGATTTCCTCTTCCAGCTTGTCGAGGTTTTCTTGCAACTGGCGAAAGTTGTCGCTGGCCTTGAGGTCGGGGTAGGCCTCGGCAACGGCAAAAAGGCTGCGCAGGGCGCCGCTGAGCATGTTTTCTGCCTTGGCCTGGGCGGCCACATCGCCGGTGACGGCTATGGAACGCGCGCGGGCCTCGCTTACCTCTTCAAATATGCTGCGTTCATGAGCGGCATACTGCTTTACGGCGCTAACCAGATTGGGCACAAGATCGTGCCTGCGCTTCAACTGCACGTCAATGCCGCTCCAGGCTTCGTTGACCATGTTTCTGCCGCGCACCAGCCCGTTGTAGATGGCTACGACAGCCAGAGCCACCGCCACAACCAGGGCTATGATGATCCATACAGTCGTCATAAAGTCCCTCTCCTTATGGGCAATGTTTGCGGGTTCATGCTAAACCCGCTGAAAGTATTACTTACGCTTGGCCCAGGCGGCGGCGCAGCTTTCAAGGCCGCCTTCGCCCAGGCTCAGGGTCTGTTCTGGCAGCCAGCCTTCCAGGGATTTGCCCTTGGCGTCCACATAGCGCACCTTGAGCCAGGTGCCCTTCATGTCCAGCGGCGTCAGGGGAGAACCATACGCCAGACGGGGGCCGAAGCCCTGGTCGTCCTTGGGGCCCTTGTGCAGGCGCGGTTCGCCGTCTTCAGTGGCGTCGGAGCAGATGCCCAACACGCTGCCGTGCATCCAGCCGCTCTGGCCTTCGGCCTCAACCTTGAACCAGCCCTTGGAGGCGCCGGAGGCTGAAACGAGCCGCAATGTTGTATCGCCGGGATTGGCAATGGTTTTGAGCACCTTTCCCGAGGGCGCGTCCCGCAGGTTTGTGCCATTGGGGTCTTTGTCGATAACCAGCAGTTCCCACGAACGCTGATCCTGAGCTTGTGCGGCCAGTGCGGGCAGGGCCAGAACCAGGCCCAAGAGGAAAAACAGTTTCTTCATGACAAAGCCTCCTGAAGGTTTCGCTTATTGCGACCCTGATGCACAGTCTATGCCGAAAAAGGATTCTTTTACAGTCTACGCATTGGCTGTTCTGCCTGTGGAGCCTGCCTTGTTGCTGCGCAAAAAACGGGCACTAGCCCAAAAAACGGGCACTACCCCGCCTGCTCTGCCACGTACGCCACGGGCCAGCCAATGCTGCCCTGTGGCGTACACCGAAAAAAGGCCGCCGAACCGTGGGAAAGCCGAGGGTAGCCGGGCTGTCTGGCATATGCTTTGCTTGGCTGCACCGCATCAAGAATTGCTGGAGGTTCCCCTGATGCTAAAAATTACCGCGCACTTTGTGATGTGCTGCCTCGCGTGCCTGTGCCTGATGACTGCGGCGGTGGCGCAAGAAGCAGATATGCCCCCGGAGGCCACGGCGCAGTTGGAAAGAGTGCTGCATGATGTTCGCCAGAAGGGCATTGCTCAAAGCGTGCGCCTTGTGGTGCGCTATTCGGGCGAGGCAACCGTACAGGGAAGGCCCTGCTACAGCATGACGGTGTATGCCGATGGCCCCGAGCGTTATGAAAACGTGGGCACATACGCCGTGAGCCGCGACGGCAAGACCCTCTACAAATATGACGTGGTGGAAGACTCCTACACCAGAATCCAGGATTCCCCAAAAAAATAGGCTGGCGCGCGCCGCAAGCGCGGCGTGGTTACACGCTGTGCGCTGCAAAAACTCCGGTTCCGGGGCAGGTGGCTGCGCCATGCCGGGCCGGATGTTTTCATGTCTTGCCGGGGCTGTGGCCGCTTTGCCTGCCCCCGGCGAAAAAACCTACGGCCCGCAATTTTTCAAACTGCGGGCCGTAGGTCGTATCTACCGGAAATGCGCCGTACTACTGGGCAAGAAGCGTATTCAGCGAGGCGTAAACAATACCCAGCACATCATCCGCTTTGTCCATCTGCATGGTGTAAATGATGTCTTCGGCAACAGCGGCCATGGCGGCATCGTCGTCCTTACCGTTCTTTTTGCCCGCGACAATGGTATTAAAGTTGTCCTGCCCGCAGAACATGATAATGATGGTGCCCTTCTCCTGACTGGCATAGTCATTCAGTTCTTTGGTCATAATGTCGCTGAGGGCGCTGGCGTCCTTGCCCGCAAGGGCTTCCTGGGGCAGAAAGATTTCTGTTTCCTTGGTGCCGTCATTCCGCACGATGGCCAAGGGCACATAGGTTCTTTGCTCCATCTCGTTCAGAAAGGCGAACACCAGCGTATTTCTGAGGTCCTTGGTGGTCATGCCCACCAAAACCGCTTCGTCCTTCTTGAACGTGATCAGGGCATTCCACTGTGCGCCTTCCCACTTGAAGCTGGCGCTCATTGTGTCTTTTTCAGCGGCTTTTGCGCCCATTTTTTTGGCATCGGCCTGGCTCATGCCCATATTGAAGAAATCAAGACCGCTTTGCTGGTCGCCGGGGTCACTCTTGGCCTGGGCCAGAGACGCGCCAAGGCAGAGGCAAAGGGCCATAATGGCAGGTATCAACGCTCTCATGCTTTGCTCCATCGTTTTTGGTTTGCGGGTGATTCCGCCTTTGTTTAAGCATGGAGCATGCCAGAGCCGTCGCTTTTGTGGGCGGTGCTGCGTGGTATGCTAATTGCTTTTTGCCATCACATATGAAACATCGAGAATTGTTACATTCTGTCACGCCAAAACTTCGGGAGAGCGCATGAGCAAACGATATGGCATACCTTCATGGGGCATGACCCTTCTGCTGGCCTGCATTTTGGTCTGGTCTGGCTGCGCCAGGCAGGCCCCCCAGCCCGTTGTGGGCGAAGAGTTTGAACTGGTGCTTCTGCACAGCAACGACACGCATTCCTACCTGGCAGGGCGCGACAAGTACGGCAACGCCTGCCTGAAATCGGCTGACTGCGAGGGCGGCCTTGCCCGTATAGCTACAGTTATAGAGCAAGCGCGGGCCAGCGGCAACAATGTCATCGCTCTGGATGCAGGCGACCAGTTTCAGGGCACCCTGTTCTATACAGCGGGCAAATGGCGCACCATAAACGACATTGACACAGCCATGCCCTATGACGCCATGACGCTGGGCAATCACGAGTTTGACGACGGCTGCGCTGACGCGGCCAGTTTTGTGCGCGCCTCCCCCTTTCCCGTTCTGGCGGCAAACCTTGACGCCAAGCCCGGCTGCCCCCTGCGCGACGTGAATATAAAGCCCTGGATCATCCGCGAAGTGCGCGGGGTCAAGGTGGGCATCATCGGCATCGCCAATCCCGAAGTGGGCACTCTGGCCGCCGCCTGCCCGCAAACACAGTTCATCGACAGTGTGGACGCCGCGAAAAAGGCTGTACGCCAGTTGGAAAAGCAGGGCGTCAGCCACATCGTGGTCCTTTCGCACCTGGGCCTGCCCGAAGACCGCAAGCTGGCGCGCAGCGTCAATGGCGTGGATATTGTGGTGGGTGCCCATACGCATACCTATCTTGGGCCAAACTCCGAGGACGGGCCGTATCCCATTGT
>JAQVZK010000024.1 GCA_028708195.1 Desulfovibrio sp. | reverse complement strand
TTGTTTTGCCGCAGCCGGTAGGGCAGAATACGTACAGCGGTTCATGTGACCCCTGTGGCCCTTGAAGGTTTACGAACCAGACCACCATGTCGCGGCTGGACTCGTGGAAGATGTAGCCTGGGTCAAGGGCCGGAGTGTGCGCTGTGGGCGCGGCATAGCCTCTTACCGTGGTGCCGGAGGGCTTGCCGCTGAAAACCTGCCCGGCGTCGAGGTCGGTGGGCTGGAGGTTGGATATTTCAATAATTATAGGATTTTTCATTATTTTCACCTTTTCATGTTGTGTGTGCTATTCGCTTGACCGAAGGCGAACAAGGCCCTATCTTTTTGATAGACAGGGGGTATTTATGTCAGAGCAAACAGTTAGTTTTTCTGTTGACGCCAGTCTGTTGAGTGCCTTTGTGCATGTTGCTGAAAAGAACGCCTGCGACAATACTGAGCTTCTGAGAGCATTTATGGCTGAGTATGTACAGCAGGACGTCCGTAGAAATCAGTACGACATGTGGTTTAAAGGCAAAGTGGAGCGCGGATTGCAAGAATTGGAGGCGGGCCGTGGCCTGACACAGGAACAGGCTTTTGCGCAGATGGGGGCCTTTAAATCTTCGCTGGCGACTAGTCGAGAGGGCTCTCTATGAATCTGATTTGGTCTCCTCAATCCTTAGAAGACCGAAAACAGATTTATGCTTTCATCTTTGAACACGATAATCAGGCTGCGGATACCTTGGATGACTTGTTCAACAGTCAGGCTTGTCGACTGCTGATGTTTTCTGAAATAGGTAAGCCAGGGCGTGTAAAGGGAACTCGTGAGCTTGTTGTCCATAAACACTATTTGCTTGTGTATACATGTTCACCGGATGCGATACGCATTGTAGCTGTCTTGCATACATCGCGGCAGTACCCAGCCTGATCAGCCGAATGCAATCTTTCGCATAAGACCATGCCCAGCAGGTTGTTTCAAAACCATCGCCTGTTTTGATTCGGCACAGGGCAAGCCAGAACAATATCCATGGTAAATTTCCTTGAATGTCAGTTGATTGGTGCAATGAATAATCGCTCGAAAGGCGCACCCGTGCGCTCGCAGCGGGCAAGCAAGGCATCTACGTCAATGTCACCCAAGCCTTCAAAGCGGAAGATGTCGGTCAGTTCTTCATGCAGGGCTTCGCGATTAAGCGTGCTGCGTCCTGCTGCCACTGACATGCGAAAGCGGTGCTTCCCCGCATCTACCCAATCCCGTGTGCCAGACTGCCGGTGAACCAGCTTGAGCACCGTCTCCATTTCTTTGATTTCGTTATCCAAAGCCGTGCGTTGTTCCTTGAGGACAGTCAGTTTTTCAAGCGCTGGCTCCCATTGCGGCATCTGCACTCCCTGTGGGAATTTGGGGCAGTCGCCGTTGTATTCACAGTACGAACAGATTGGGTAAAAACCTTGGGCGCAGGTTACCTGTGAAAGGGACAAGTTCCCGGCACGGTGGGCCGTGAGGTCGCCCCAGAGTTGGACCGCATGGTCAAGAGCCGTATCCAGCATGGCCTGATTGAAAGTGTAAGGACCAAAGGTAGTCACATCCTGCATGGAAAGGCAGAGCAGCCAAGCCTCCATGCTTGTCTTGTCAGCAGTTGCAGGCAACTGAAGGCCAAGATGGGCAAGGCAAAGTTGCGGAAAGGTCATTTTGTCATGTAGAAGCGTACCGTCCTCAGCGCGTATGTTGAAAACGGGCTTGTCCCAGGCTTGTGTCAGCAGACCAAGCTGACCGTGCAGTTGCAGTAGATGGGAATCGTGCGGCGAAGCAGGCAGCTTGTCCGTACTCTTCACTTCCAGAATCCGTATGGCATTGACGGGCGCACCCCAGACCACCACAAAATCCAGATGTGCCTTGATGGGTACGCCCTGATGCTGCCAGTTGATCTCAAGCTGGGGCAATACATGCAGGCTCAGGGATGCCAGAGCCTGGCCAACCCCGGATTCAAACCAATGCCCGCGCTGCAGGGTCAGCAGACGCTCCAGGCTATTCGGCGTGGGCATCACCTTACGGGCGAGAGCGGCACGAGGGCATTCCCAATGCTGGCCGATGTCGCTCATGCCCACATAGGTGGATCTGTCGCCCAGATGAGCGGCGGTACTTTGCTGAGAGACGGCTTGCAACCCCTGACGAATTAGCGAACGCAAGCCTTCCGTGCGGTCCGGCTGTTTCATGATTTCACCCCCACAAAAGTAAGAGGGCCGCCATCAGGCAGCCCTCTTACTCGGTATTTTGATTTTTACTATGCGGCATCAACATACTTCCACCACAATTTTCTCTGCGGGTTCCAGCGGAAGCCTGCACCTGTGAGCAATTCCTTTTTGGCCTGCGTGTTGCCGCTGGCAATGATGCAGGGCCGCCCGTCCTGGGCCGTGACCTGCTGGTAGGTTATGCCCTCCAGCGGAGGAAGCTTTTCAAGGTTGGCTGTTGGTCGATTTGAGGTGGCTGGAGACTTGCTTTTGATGTTGGCATCGGGAGAACCCACTTTTCGCGCCTCAGAGGCGTTTATGGGTAATTTCGGACGTGAGGGCGTTTTTCGGCCAGTTCTCGCTCCCTCGCCGTCATCATCTTCCGTGACCATGCCCAACATGGCGGTTAGAGCGTAGCGACGGCAATAGGTCATGGCCGATCCCATGCCCTGCGGGTCGGCCTTTGGCAGGGGAACAACAGCAAGGGAACTTTGCCATTGACCTGATTCCGCATGGGTCAGCTTGGTAACCAGCCCGAGAGAGTTGGGCTGCTCCACTGGCACAGGATACTGACACAGCCATATGCCGTTTTCGATGAGCGCATCACGACAGGCATCCATGACGCTGTTGAGGCTGGCGTACCAGCTTTTGGTGAAAGGATTTTCAGCATCCTTAACTATGGGTTGCATGGTTCGTTGCACGTTGAGCAAAGCCTTGGCCAGTTCGGTGATGTTTTCAGATTGGTATGGGGTCATGAGATTCCTCCGTGATTGAAAAATGATCTGCCTGTACCAGATAGAATTTTGATGGTATTTTGACACGCGGTCCTGCTGTTTCAAATTTGTAATATAGCTTTCAGTCGTCTTGATTCACAGCCTGCGCGTAAGTAGAATACCATCGACTTTCCTGCTGCTTTACTGTGCTGTGGCAAAAACAGGCTTGGCAAAGGCCTTTCAAATTGGGTATAATGCCGTCCACAATACTTGTTTTCGATAGTCACGCCCAGCGCGCCAAAGCCAAGGAACCGCATGAGCTCTCTTCTTCCCTGCTTTAAAGCCTACGATATCCGTGGCCGCGTGCCTGATGTCCTGAATGCCCCCCTGGCACATGCCCTTGGGCGGGCCGTGGCGGAAGTGCTGCCCGCAAACAACGTTGTACTGGGGCGCGACGCCCGCCTTTCCGGACCTCTTCTGCGCGACGCACTGGCAAACGGTCTGCGCGAGGCCGGGGCCAGTGTGACGGATATCGGCCTTTGCGGCACGGAAGAAATTTATTATGCCGCCGCCAGCCAGACCGCAAGCCAGGTCAGCAGACAGACCACCAATCCGGCTGCTGACGGCCCCTTTGACGCAGGCATCATGATCACCGGCAGCCATAATCCGGCGGACGAAAACGGCTTCAAACTGGTACGCGGCGGGGCCATTCCCGTAAGCGGCGATTCCGGCCTGTTTGCCCTGCGCGACAGGGTGGCGGCACTGCTGGCGGGCGGCGATCATCCCCGCGCTGCGGATGCAGCATCTCCTGCGCTGCGCGAGGCGTCCTTTCGGGCCGACTATGTACGCTGGTTGCTCGACTACAGCGGCGCGGGGCAGCTTGGCGCGGCTCCGGGGCGCAAGCCTCTTAAAATTGTGGCCGATGCGGGCAACGGTTGCGCGGGCCTTGTGTTGCGCGATCTGGTGACCGCCCTGCCCTTTGATTTCACCTGCCTGCATATGGAGCCTGACGGCTCGTTTCCCAACGGCGTACCCAATCCGCTTTTGCCCGAACGCCGCGCCGCCACTGCCGCTGCCGTGCGCGAGGCCGGAGCGGATATGGGCATTGCCTGGGACGGAGATTTTGACCGCTGCTTTTTTTATGACGGCGACGGCAATTTTATTGAAGGCTATTACTGCATCGGCCTGCTGGCTCAGGAACTGCTGCGCCGCGCTCCCGGCGGCAAGGTGGTGCACGACACGCGCGTTTACTGGAACACCCGCGAAATGGTGCTGGCCGCAGGCGGCCAGCCTGTTATGGGCAAAACAGGCCATGCGTTCATGAAGGAACGCATGCGGGCCGAAGACGCCGTATACGGCGGCGAAATGAGCGCCCACCACTATTTTCGGGACTTTGCCTACTGTGATTCGGGCATGCTGCCCTGGCTGCTGGTGGCTGTTTTGCTGCACCGCACGGGCCGTACCCTCGCCGAACTTGTGGCCGAGCGCATGGCCGCCTATCCGTGCAGCGGCGAAATCAACCGCCGGGTGCAGGATGCCCCCGCCCTTATGCAGCTTGTGCGGGAACAGTACGCCCCCCATGCCCTCCACGAGGACAGCATGGATGGCGTGAATCTGGAATTTACAGACTGGCGCTTCAACCTGCGCATGTCCAATACCGAACCGCTGCTGCGCCTCAATGTGGAAAGCCGCGGCAACCGCGCCCTGCTGGAAGACAAAACCGCCGAACTCCTGCACCTGCTGGAGTCACGGGGCGGAGCTGTTCCGGCTTAGGCGACGGAGCAATGCGGGGCTGGTACGGCGCAGGCTACGGGCTGATCTGCAGATTGTCACTGGGGACACTTTTTTCTCGCTTTTTCCCAGATGAATAAACTCAAAATTATCCTTACATAGTAGCATACTGCAACATTTTAGCAAAAACCGGCAGGCCAGAGAGCAATCAAAGCCACTCCCAGGCATCAAGCCAGGCCGGCAACAAATTACTAAAACGCATAACTGCAAGTGTCCGATCAGCTTGTGTCGGCACCAGCCAGGCAAACTCATGATAAATTTTTTCTGTGCATCGTGTTCTAAAATTTTTTCAGCGCGGCCTCATGGCCGAGAAGTGCTCACACTCATAAAAAATACGCTGCTCCTTTTTTTTGCTGTATATATTCTCTTCTTTTTATTCTCTTTTTTGCCTCAGGAACCACTGCGCAAACATCTCCAAGAGGCCGCCTCCGCTGGGTATTTCGAAGATAACTACCCAAAACCCGACTGGCTCCACCTCATCAGCCCTCGGCTGGATATGTATACGGAGTGTGTGGGGATCGGCATCGCCACCACAATGCAACCCAATGCAGAATCTCTGCTGTTCATGAATACCTTTGGCGAGTGCAGCGGTTTGCTGCGGGCGACCACATCAGACTTCACCGGCAGCTACCCATACATGCGCTATGTGCATGGCTATCAGCTATTTCTTAAACCCTTGTACACATTTTTTTCTATAGAAAACGTACGCCTGCTGACGTTTTGCATAACGTCTGCGCTCTTGCTGCTTCTGCTGGGCGTACTGAAACAGAGCCTGAATTTCTCGTATGCCTTGGCAATTGTTTTGACATTTTTTGTCACCCAATCAGCCAATGTTTTTTTAATCGTTACCCACGCCGCACAATTCTGGGTAGTGCTGGGCGGAGCCGCTCTGGCGGTATTGCTTCGCCACCGTCTGCCGCCTTTAGTCCTATTTGGGCTGCTTGGCGCCGTAGACGCCTTATGCAGTTTTTTGAATATGGGCAGTTTAAGCCTGGGCTTGCCCCTGCTCTGCTATTCTTTATCGTTGTGGAGTGATGGGCGCACATCCACCGATATTATCGCCGCGATCTTTTGGGGCAGCGTGGGCTGGGCGGTAGCCTTTGTACTACCCTGGTTGCTCAAATGGTCCTTGCTGGAGATTTTTTATCAGCCAAGCCGAGAGCAACTCTTTGGAGTTACACTGGAAAAATATCCCAACCGCAGCTTTAGCATGATTTTTCTCGCCTTTTACCGAAACGTCATACATTTACACTGGCTTCTTGGCCTGGTTTTATACGCGCTGCTGTTCAAACGCTGGCGCAAGCTGCGCCCCACAACTCCTGCCGGTTTGTGGCCTGCGCTGCTTCCGGCTCTCATTCCCATAGTTTGGATAGGGATTCTGCCGGGGCAATCGGGCATCAAGCATGCCTCTTTTATCAACCTGATATTATGGCCCGGCATTGCGGCAACAGTACTGATGCTTCTGGCCCTGCCCAGGCCCCGGACGCAGCTGGAAACACAGCATGTGAGCAACTGCAACCATTCCACCTGCGCCACTTCCGAGCGCACATAGCGAGACGTTTTATGACTTTTACCACAAAAAAAATTGCCGTCGTTCTTCCTGCGTATAACGAAGAGCTTACTGTAGGAAAAACCATAGAAGGTTTTTATCAGGCGCTGCCGCAGGCCGCCATTTGGGTAGTCAACAACCGGTCCTCCGATAAAACGGAGTCTGTCGCCAAAGAAACAATGGCACGCCTGGGCTGTACCGGCGGGGTTATTAACGAGCCGCGCCCCGGTAAGGGCTGTGCTGTGCGCCGTGCTTTTATGGAAATAGAAGCAGATGTATACCTGCTTGCAGATGCCGACATGACGTACCCGGCAAGCCAGGCACAGGAGCTTCTGGCTCCCGTTCTCGCTGGAGAAGCGGACATGGTGGTGGGGGACAGGCATTGCGAAGGAGACTACGCATCAGAAAACAAAAGGGCTTTTCACAACGTGGGCAACATTCTTGTTCGCAAGCTTGTCAATGGCCTGTTTCAAGCGCGCCTGTCTGACATCCTGAGCGGCTACCGCGCCTTCAGCCGCCGCTTTGTCAAAACCTACCCCATCCTGGTAGACGGCTTTGAAATTGAAACCGATGTGACCTTGCACGCCCTGGACAAACGCATGACGATTTTGGAAATTCCAGTGCGGTATAAGGATCGCCCGCCGGACAGCTTTTCCAAGTTGAGCACCATGCGGGACGGCATGCGGGTAATTTTTGTTATTGGAAAAATATTGCGCTATTATAAGCCATTACGTTTTTTCTTTAGCGCGGCTCTGATAGCGGCCATCAGCGGCTTGCTGGCGGGCTGGCCCGTTTTGCAAGAATACTTCAATACCGGCTATGTGTCTCACGTACCTCTGGCTATCCTTGCTTCGGGCTGCGAAGTTGTGGCCCTGCTACTTGCCTCGGTAGGCCTGATTCTGGATACCATTGCCCATCAGGAAAGAGCCCGCTTTGAACGCGAACTGTTGAGCAGAACGTACAAAAACCCTTGCGGTCTGCCCCGTGAATAAAGGCAAGGGCGATTTTTTTCGCAGCAGTTTTTTTCGCTTTGTCCTGGTGGGCGGGATAGGTTTTATCATTGAAGCCATAACCCTGACCCTGATCGCACAGTATTCCTCCCTTGGCCCCATATGGGGCCGGGCCGTTTCCTTTCCGCTGGCTGTTTTGTCCACGTGGTGGCTGAACCGTAAACTTACGTTTCGTTCACAAAATCCTCCAGGGGCAGAAGGTCTCCGCTATTTCGGGGTGCAAATCCTGGGGGCGCTCACGAATACAGGCATTTTTATACTGACTGTAAAGGCCATCCCCAGTCTATGGAACATTCCCGTAGTTCCTCTGGCTTTTGGCTCCCTGGGAGGGCTTGTAGTCAACTTTATCCTTTCTGCAAAAATTGTCTTTGTACCGTTGCGTTCTAAAAAATAAAACATCTTCCCCTAGGTGTAGAGTGTCAATACGTTGTTCACCCTCGCCCCAGCACGGGCCGGGGTTGTTCCCGCATAGCTGGCGGGGCGTGGCAGACCGGGGCGTGCCTGAGCGGCGGCCTTGTTCTGCGCCCGCGAATAATGTAACTTTCGGGCCGGGTACCGCAGCAGGCATGCATGCCGCAGGCGGCGTAAAGCACTTATTTGAATATATGTGAGTAAATCCATGCCAAGCATTGCTCCTGTCATACTCTGCGGCGGCAGCGGCACACGCCTGTGGCCGCTCTCACGCGAGACCTATCCCAAGCAGTTTGTGGACCTGGGCGAGGGGCGTACCCTGTTCAAAGACACGCTCTTGCGGGCGCAACGTACTCCGGAAAGCCTGGAACCGGTCATTGTCTGCAATGAGGCCCACCGTTTTTATGTAACGGCCGCATTGTACGAATGTGATGCGCGCGCCACTATTCTTTTGGAACCCGCGCCGCGCAACACTGCACCGGCCGTCGCCCTTGCGGCCCTTGCCCTTTCCTGCAACGGGGCGGATCCGCTCATGCTGGTGCTGCCGTCTGACCATGCCATCGGCGATGAGACGACCTTTTTCAAAGGGGTTGAATCTGCCGCATCCCTGGCAGAGCAAGGGCATATCGTCACCTTCGGCATCACGCCCCAAAGCCCCGAAACGGGCTTTGGCTATATTGAACAGGGCGAAGCTTTGGGCGAAGTTTTGGGGCAAGGCGGCTTTCGCGTGGCCCGCTTTGTGGAAAAACCCGATGCAGAGGCTGCCCAGTTCATGTTGGACCAGGGCGGCTTTTTATGGAACAGCGGCATGTTTTTGCTGCGTGCCTCCGTGTATCTGAAAGAACTTGAACGCTTCACCCCCGAAATACACGCCGCCTGCTGCGCCGCCTGGGAAAAACGCATGGCGGACGGCGCGTTCTGCCGCCCGGACACAGACGCTTTTCTTGCCTCGCCGTCCGACTCCATCGACTATGCGGTCATGGAGCAGACGGACCGTGCGGCGGTAGTTCCCCTGTCCACAGGCTGGAGCGACCTCGGCTCATGGGAGGCGTTCTATCAGGCGGAATCGGGTGACGACAGCGGCAACGTCTGCCACGGCGACATCATGACCCAAGACGCAGAGAATTGTTATTTCAACGCCCAGCACCGCCTGCTGGCCGCCATCGGCGTGCGCGACCTCGTGGTTGTGGAAACGCGCGATGCCGTACTGGTGGCCCCGCGCGAGCGGGTGCAGGAAGTCAAGACCATGGTCGGCCGCCTGCAGTCAGCTCAACGGACCGAATGCAGACAGCATCCGCTGGTCTACCGCCCCTGGGGCAGCTACGAAACGCTCGTCATGGACGGCCGCTTTCAGGTCAAACGCATCATAGTCAATCCAGGTGCGGAGCTTTCCCTCCAGATGCACCACCACCGCGCCGAGCACTGGGTGGTTGTCAGCGGCACAGCAGAGGTGACCAATGGCAACGAAACCCGACTGTATACAGAAAACCAGTCCACCTACATTCCCGTGGGGGCGCGGCACAGGCTGAAAAACCCCGGCGTCATCCCCTTGGTGCTTATTGAAATCCAGTCCGGCGCATACCTGGGCGAAGACGACATTGTGCGCTTTGCCGATGTGTATGGGCGCGAAGAGTTACCGGGGTACGGCAACGAAAACAGATGAAAACACTGGGTGGACATCGCCCATCATGCAATATAAACTTATAAATTAACCTTGGACTGTCTGAACGCAAAATTACTATGACAATTTGTCAGGTCAGGAAATAAGGATCATGAAAAAAGCGCTCATAACGGGCATTACCGGTCAGGACGGGGCCTATCTGGCAGAATTTCTGTTACGCAAGGGTTATGAGGTTCACGGTATCAAGCGCCGCGCCTCGCTCTTCAATACAGACCGCATTGACCATCTCTATCAGGACCCGCACACCAGTGCGCGGCACTTTATACTGCACTACGGCGATCTGAGTGATTCCAGCAATCTCATTCGCATCATGCAGGAAGTGCAGCCCAACGAGGTATATAATCTTGCGGCGCAAAGCCATGTTCAAGTGTCCTTTGAGTCGCCGGAATACACGGCCGACGTGGACGCCCTTGGCACGCTGCGCCTGCTGGAGGCCATCCGCATTGCCGGGCTGACCGCGAAAACCAAATTTTATCAGGCGTCCACATCCGAACTTTACGGCCTGGTGCAGGAAGTGCCGCAGACCGAAAAAACGCCCTTCTACCCACGTTCGCCCTACGCCTGCGCCAAGCTCTACGCCTACTGGATTACGGTCAACTACCGCGAAGCTTACGGCATGTACGCCTGTAACGGCATTTTGTTCAATCACGAGTCGCCCATCCGCGGCGAAACCTTTGTGACCCGCAAAATCACCCGCGCGCTTTCCCGTATGGTGTTGGGCCTTCAGGATTGCCTCTATCTCGGCAATATGGATGCCAAGCGCGACTGGGGCCACGCCAAAGACTATGTTGAAATGCAGTGGCTTATGTTGCAACAGGAACAGGCAGACGATTTTGTTATTGCCACGGGGCGGCAATTTTCGGTGCGCGACTTTGTCAATACAGCAGCGGCAGAAATGGGCCTGACGCTCACATGGCAAGGCGAAGGCGTGGACGAGACAGGCACAGTAGAAGCTGTGGACGTGAGCAAACTTCAGCAGGCTGCTGGCAACCGCCAGGGGCTGGAGTGCGGCGTCAAACCCGGCGATGTCATTGTGCGGGTAGACCCGCGCTACTTCCGCCCCACCGAGGTGGAAACCCTGCTGGGCAATCCGGCCAAGGCCAAGGAAAAACTGGGTTGGGAGCCGAGAACATCCTTTGAGGATATGGTGGCCGAAATGGCGCGCGAAGACCTTGCCCTGAGCATGCGTGATGCCGTGTGCAAGGTGGCCGGATTCAAGACATTCAGCCATAACGAGTAGCCCCGCATGGACAAAGATTCGCTTATTTATGTAGCGGGCCATCGCGGACTTGTGGGCAGCGCCATATGCCGCGCCCTTATCAGTGGAGGCTATGGAAATCTGCTTACGCGTACCCATGCGGAGCTGGACCTGTGTAATCAGGCCGCTGTGAAAGATTTTTTCACGCAGTACAAACCCGATATCGTGGTACTTGCCGCCGCCAAGGTAGGCGGCATTCATGCCAATGCCACCTACCCGGCGGAGTTCATCTACCAGAATTTGCAAATACAAAATAACGTCATTGACTGCGCCTGGCGCAACGGTTGCAAAAAGCTGCTGTTTCTTGGGTCGTCGTGCATTTACCCCAAGATGTGCCCACAGCCCATCAAGGAAGAGTATCTGCTCACCGGGCCGCTGGAGCCCACCAATGACGCCTACGCCCTGGCAAAGATCGCGGGGATCAAGATGTGCCAGGCGTACCGCAAGCAGTACGGCTTTGACGCCATCAGCGCCATGCCTACCAATCTGTACGGCCCTGGTGATAATTATCATCCAGAAAACAGCCATGTGATCCCGGCGCTTATCAGGCGTTTTCATGAGGCCAAAATGACCGGGGCCGAAAAGGTGACCATCTGGGGTACGGGCAAGGCCCTGCGCGAGTTTCTCTACGTGGATGACATGGCCGAAGCCTGCCTGTTTTTGATGGAGAACTACTCGGATTTTGAGCACGTGAATGTGGGAAGCGGCTCCGACATCAGCATCATTGACACTGCCCGGCTTATCGCCAGGGCTGTGGGCTTTGAGGGCCATATTGACACAGACCCCACAAAGCCCGATGGAACGCCGCGCAAACTTATGGACAGCAGTAAACTTTTCAGCATGGGCTGGCAGCCGCGTGTGGGACTGGAAGAGGGGCTGGCCGCAAGCTACCAATGGTTTTGCCATGCTGGAGGGCAGGCATGAGCGCACCGCGTACCCTGCTTCAAGCCCTGAAGATGTTGATACCACTGGTTCCCTCCACAGAAAAACGGCGATTCTGGGGACTGTTGTTTTTGACAGTGATAATGGCTCTGATCGAGCTTGCCATCACCGGCCTTGTGGCTTTGCTGGCAGCTGTTTTCGGCTCTCTGGAGGCTGCCCTCAACCATAATCCCCTGCTCTGGGTGCGCACAGGCCTTGGTTTTGACCTGGGCAATGATTCACGCTATCTGGCCTTGGGTATCCTCTGCGCCATTTTGTTGGCCATTGTCTGCAAAAACGCATTAACCGTTGTGCAGCAATGGCACATGACTGCTTTTTCCGAAACTGTTGGCAACACGGCTCGTGCGCATTTGCTCCGTTTTTTTCTGCGCGCGCCCTTTTTATGGGTGCTTCGTGTGGGTACGTCCGAGATGCTGTTCGGTTTCAGCGCCGGGGCGCAACTTGGACAAACCCTGTTAACGGCTTTGCAGATATTCAGCAACGCGCTGATGATCTTAACGATTTTTTTGGGGCTGGTGGTCGTATCTCCGGTGCCAGCGCTGACATTTTTATGCGTTCTTGGTCTTGGCGGGTATTTGATTGTCAGGGGTACGCGTAGAATATTAAATGCCAGGGCCGCTGCGGTATACCGGGCAGATCTTGCCGTGCACAACATACAGCAAGCTGTTGTGCACGGCTTGAAAGAAATGCGCCTGTATGGGCGGGAAGCCGCAATTTTTTCTGCCTACACAGCAAAGCTGAGCGATGTGCTTGCGGCAAGAAAATGGTTTCAGGCGCTCAGCCGTCTGCCTGTGGGAAGCTTGGAGATTTTGGGTTTTGCATCGCTGGTTGGGGTTTTGCTGTTTTTGATTTTTGTGCAAAATGCCGGCATAGCCACCATATCCGGCATTATGGGCTTCATGGCCGCCGCTGCCTGGCGCACCTTGCCTGTTGCCAACAGGCTTGTGGACAACCTGACCCAGTTGCGCTCCTGGGTGCCCTATCTGAACAAGGTGGCGGATATAATCACGCTGGAAAAAGAGTTGAAAGCTGAACTGGCTCCGCCCTTTGAAACGACCGCGCCGCCCATAGTCTTCAATAAAGATATCAAGCTTGATAAGGTTTGTTTTCGCTACCCCGGCGCGAGCGCTGCGGCTTTGCAAAATATCGACTTTACCATTAAAACCGGACAAATGTTCGGCCTGGTGGGGCTTTCGGGCGCGGGAAAGAGCACACTGGTCAACATTCTGGCCGGGCTTGTTCCCCCTGAGTCCGGTCACCTGCTGGTGGACGACACCCCCATAACCAAGAACAATACCCGGTCCTGGTTGCAACGCATTGGCTATGTGGCCCAGGCACCCTACCTTTTGGACGCGTCCCTGGCGGAAAACATAGCACTCTCCCGCTGGGGAGAAGCCATAGACCGAGGGCGCGTGCTAGAGTGCTGCCGCATGGCGGCCCTTGATTTTATCGACGACTTGGACGACGGTATCGATACCGTACTTGGAGAACGTGGTGTGCGCCTCTCAGGAGGACAGGCACAGCGGGTGGCCATTGCCAGAGCGCTGTACAGCGAGCCGGAACTGATCATTTTTGATGAGGCCACAAGCTCTCTTGACATGAAGAATGAAAAATCCATTCACGAAACCATTTTGTCCTTGCGGGAAAAAGTGACCATAGTCATCATCGCGCATCGGCTAAGCACCGTGGAAAACTGCGATGCTGTCATCTGGCTGGACAAGGGTCATGTGCGTATGAAGGGAAGCGTAGACCGTGTTTTGCCGGAATATACAGCGGCACTGTGTGGCAGCACGGAACAAGTATTACCCGGCAGCA
>JAQVZK010000304.1 GCA_028708195.1 Desulfovibrio sp. | reverse complement strand
CGTAATAGCGGATGTCCACATTTTCGTGGTCGGCCACATCCTTGATCTTGGACGTGGGACGCACGTTGAAGCCGATGATGATGGCCTGCGAGGCCGATGCCAGCAGAATATCGGATTCAGTGATGGCGCCGGTGCCGCCGTGCACGACATTGATGCGCACCTTGTCAGTGCTCTGTTTGTTCAGCGCCTCGGTGATGGCTTCCAGGCTGCCCTGAACGTCGGCCTTGAGCACGAGGTTGAGGGTCAGGGTTTCCTGATCGGACTTGCGCTGCGACAGGAAGGTCTCCAGGGTCACGCGTGATTCCGAAGCAAGGTCGCGTTCACGCCGCTTGATGGCGCGAGAATCGGCGATACGGCGGGCCAGCTTTTCGTCGCTGACCACAAAGAATTCCTCACCGGCTTCCGGCACACCCTCAAAGCCCTGTACTTCAACAGGCAGGGAGGGGCCTGCATCCTTGACCTTCTTGCCCTGGTCGCTCATGAGGGCGCGCACGCGGCCAGAGAAGGGGCCGCAAACGAAGTTGTCGCCCTGGCGCAGGGTGCCCTCTTGAATGAGCACGGTGGCCACAGGGCCACGGCCCTTGTCGAGCTTGGCTTCCACAATGTGGCCGCGGGCAAGCTTGTCGGGGTTGGCTTTGAGCTCCATAATTTCTGACTGCAGGGCCACCATTTCCAACAGTTCGTCCAGACCCATGCGGGTCTTGGCGGCAACCTTGGCAACAATGGTGTCTCCGCCCCATTCTTCGGCCTGGAGGCCCAGCTCGGCCAGCTCGCGCAGGACGCGGTCAGGGTCGGCGCTGGGTTTGTCCATCTTGTTGACGGCAACCATGATGGGCACATTGGCTGCACGCGAGTGGTTGATGGCCTCGCGGGTCTGCTCCATAACGCCGTCGTCGGCGGCAACCACAAGAATGACAAGGTCCGTCACCTGGGCACCACGGGCACGCATGGCCGTAAAGGCTTCATGGCCGGGTGTGTCAAGAAAGACGATTTCGCCACGTTTGGTCTTCACGTGGTAGGCACCGATATGCTGGGTGATGCCCCCGGCTTCGCCGCCGGTAACGTTGGTTTTGCGGATAGCGTCCAGCAGCGAGGTCTTGCCGTGGTCCACGTGGCCCATAATGGTGACCACAGGGGGGCGCGGCTTGAGGGTCTCGGGGGAGTCCACTTCCTTGGGGGTCAGGTAGTCGTCTTCAGAGAAGCCTGCCTTTTCTACTTCATAGCCAAATTCGGAAGCCACAAGGGTGGCTGTTTCAAAATCCAGAGCCTGGTTGATGGTAGCCATAACTCCCAGACCAAAGAGAACCTTGATGATCTCATTGGCCTTGAGGCCCATCTGGTGCGCCATATCGGCAACACGGATGGCTTCAGTCACGCGGATTTTGCGCTTGGCGGCCTTGAGCGGCTGGGTGGTCTGGGTAGCGGGAGCGGCCTTGCCGCCCTTGCGCCGCCCTTTGCCGCGGCTCAGGCGCACGCTGTCGTCATCATCCCTGCGGACAGCGTCGCCCTGCTGGAAATCAACGGTGCGGCGTCCCTTGAGACGCTTTTTCTTGCTCTGGCCGTCGCGGCTGTCCGTGGGGGACGCGGGCGCGGGCTGCTGACCAAAGCCGCCACCAGGACGCGGGCCGCCAGGGCCAGCCGGGCGGGGACCGCTAGGACCAGCAGGACGCGGGCCGCCAGGGCCAGCCGGGCGGGGACCGCCGGGACGGGGAGGCCTGCCGGCATTGTCGCCACGGGGGCCGCCGGGGCCAGAGCCACCGGGACCGCCAGGACCGGGCCGAGCGCCCATGGCGCGCGCAGGACGCGGCTCAGGCTGACTGCCAGGAACGGGCCTTGATATGATACGAACCTGCGGCGCTGCTGGCCCAGCATCTGCCCTGGGGGCACGGCGCTGGGCACCGTCGGCGTCGTCGGCACTACCGGAATCTTTCCAGGCTTCGGTACGGCCTTCGGGCGCGCGCTGGGGCAGGGTAGGCGCGGATGAGCCTTCGGGCATGGCAGAAGCGTCAGGGCGCGCCAGACGGGCAGCCTTGGCCGCCTTTTCAGCCTCGCTCTTTTCATGAGCCTTGTCTGAGGGTTTTTCTCCCGCTTCACGCGCGGCAAGCGCTGCGGCCACAGGCGAGATTTCAGGAACCGCGGGCTTCTTTTCAGCTACCACCACAGGTTCGGGCTTTTTCTCTTCTTCGCCGGGGCGGCTGATAACGCGGGCAGCAGAAACAACCTTGGCCTTGGTGGGCTTGGGCGCTTCTTCAGCCTGGGGCTTTTCAGCTTCTGGCTCAACTTTTTTGGCAACCTTGCGGGCCATGACCACCGGGGCTTCAGCCTCGGGCGCAGGGGCGGCTTCCACCACAGGTGCTGCGGTTTCCACGGGCTTTGCCACGCTTTCGGGCGCGCGCTCTTCCTGAACTATGGGAGCAGTCTCCGCAACTTCAGGGGCGTCGGGCTTGTCGGCATCCTTACGGCGACGGCGTACAATGACGCTGGGGTGGGAACCGGAGCGTTCGGCATCCGCCTGTTTTTGTTCGGCAAAGTGTTCACGCACGCGTGCCGCCTCCTCAGTGCTCAGGGAACCAGCCATGCTTTTGGCAGATGTGCCCAGCTCACGCATTACGCGCAGCATGTCCTTTTGGAGCACTGCCGGGAATTCCTTGGCAAATTCCGATACTTTAATTTTTTCTTCAGACATGTTTTCCCCCCTTGCGCCGTGTTCCGGGCCTGAACTTGGCGAACCTCGCCGCGCATACGGCATCGGAACAGAGATACCAGCCCCTGCCAGGTCTGGTCTTATCAGCGTCAATAGTCAAAATTCCTTGGGCCGTCAGTACATGGCGGGTCAACTGAGCTTTAGCGAAGCGGCGGCGGCATATGATGCACATGCGTACCGGCCCCTGCACGGCCTCTGCCGTGTTTTGCCCTTCCACCATGACAGCGCCCTTAAGCTTGCGCATCCTCTGCGGCGCTACCGTCAGCACCCTGGCTTGATTCTTCATCAGAGGCTTGTACCTTGCCCAGTTCAATCGCAGAGGATTCGGGCGTACTTTCCACCACCGGAGCCAGGAAGTTGATGGCTGAACGCAGGTCGGCTATACGGGACGCGCTGATGGTCAGCTTGTCTGAAAGCTCCTGGTCCGTTGCCTGGCGCAGCTTGTCGAGGGAGCTGTATCCCGCGCTAAGCAGAGCCTCAATGGATACTTCGGCCACACTGG
>JAQVZK010000303.1 GCA_028708195.1 Desulfovibrio sp. | reverse complement strand
GGTGATGATGTGGCGGGCCTCATGATGACCTGCCCCAACACCCTGGGCCTTATGGAAATGCACCTGCCCCGCATTGTGGCCGAACTGCGAAAGATTGACGCCCTGCTGTACTATGACGGCGCCAATATGAACGCCATTATGGGCAAGATGCGCGTGGGCGATGTGGGCTTTGACGTGGTGCACCTCAACGTGCACAAGACCCTGTCGACCCCGCACGGCGGCGGTGGCCCCGGCGCTGGCCCCGTGGGCGTGAGCGAATGCCTCGTGCCCTTCTTGCCCGCGCCCCGCGTGCGCAAGGCGCAGGACGGCACGTTCCATCTTGATTACGATGTGCCGCAGTCCATCGGCTATATGGGCCCCTTCTACGGCAGCTTCGGCATCCTGATACGAGCCCTTGCCTACATGCTGCGCCTGGGTGCCGAAGGTCTCACCAGAGCCTCGGAATACGCGGTGCTCAACGCCAACTATCTGAAGAAGCGCCTGGAAAATGTCCTGGACATACCCTACGCCAACAGGCTCTGCGCCCACGAGTTCGTGGCTTCAGCTCCAGAGGGCACCCGCGCTCTGGATATAGCCAAAGCCCTGCTTGACCGTGGCTTCCACGCGCCCACAATCTACTTCCCGCTGATCGTGCACGAATGCATCATGGCCGAGCCTACGGAAACGGAAAGCAAAGAAACCATGGATGCCTTTGTGCAAGCTCTGCAAGACATCATGCTTGAGGCCAAAAGTAATCCTCAGGCACTGCTGGATGCCCCCGTGACGCTGCCCGCCCGTCGTATGGACGAAACCGCAGCGGCCCGTAACATGATCCTCACCGAGGATATGGGCCAGACGTCGTAGGTGTATCTGTAACACAGTTTGTTTGTTGAAAGGTTTTGTGGGGGAGGGACTCTTTTGTAAAAGGGGCCATCCCCCACACGCATCCCTTCCGACATTACAAAACAACCCAGCTTGATCAATAATAAAAGGGGCCGCGCAGTTGCGCGGCCCCTTTGTGGTATTTGTATGCGTGTCTGGTCGGACCTGCCGGCCAAGAACCCCTTTCAGTCACAAAACTTTCTGCAACAATCAGAGATAACAATAAAAGTTTTAGGGGGAGGGGGTGTGGGGGAGGGGACCCTTTTACAAAAGGGGCCCTCCCCCACAAAACCTTTCAACTCAGGCGCAGCCCGCAAAACGACCTGCTATTTGTCAGCGCCGCAGCATTTTTTGTATTTTCGGCCGCTGCCGCAGGGGCAGGGGTCGTTGCGGCCAATGCGTGGGGCGGCCTTGGCGGGGGCATTGGTGGCTTCGGCGGGTTCGCCGCCCTTGGAGTAGGAGAGGTTGCTTGTGTCTTCTTTATGGCGGAACTCACGCGCCAGGGGGTGGCCCTTGGGTTCGGCTTCTTCGGGGGCCACTTCAATGGCGTCGATGACGGGTTCGGCTGGCGCTACACGAATTCTTGTCAGCGCGCGGAACACGTTTTCGCGGATAAGAAAGAGCATGGACTGAAAGAGTTCAAAGCCTTCGCGCTTGTATTCCAGCTTGGGGTCGCGCTGGCCATAGCCGCGCAGGCCAATACCGTCACGCAGCGCGTCCATATTGCGCAAATGTTCTTTCCAGCAGCGGTCAAGTTCTTCAAGCATGAAGTAGCGCTGGATGTCACGGTAGCTGTCGCCTGTGTCGGCTTTAAGTTCGTCAAGAATTTTGCAGACCAGGGGGCCGCATTCTTCGCGTTCGGGCAGGCGGGCGTTTTCGGGCAAGACACGGTCGAGATTGAACACGTCGCGCAGGCGAGTAAAGGCCGCATGGCGGATGCCGCTCTGGTCGTCCACGGGCACGGTGGCCAGTTGGGCGTAAACATCGTCCAGCACGTCGTTCATGAACTCGTCCATCACGGGATCAAGGTCTTCTTCGACCATGAGTTCGCGGCGCAGGGCGTAGATGACTTCGCGCTGCTGATTCATGACGTTGTCATAATCCAGCAGGGTTTTGCGGATTTCAAAGTGGTGGGCTTCGACGCGTTTTTGCGCACCCTCAACGGCGCGAGTGACCATAGCGTTTTCAATGGCTTCACCGTCGCGCAGGCCAAGTTTTTCCATAAGGCCCTTGATGCGGTCGGAGCCGAAGAGGCGCATGAGGTCGTCTTCAAGCGACAGGTAGAAGCGTGAAGAGCCGGGGTCGCCCTGACGGCCGGAGCGGCCGCGCAACTGGTTGTCGATGCGGCGGCTTTCGTGCCTTTCAGTGCCAAGAATGTGCAGGCCGCCAAAGCCGACCACATCTTCGCCCAGCACAATGTCTGTACCACGACCGGCCATGTTGGTGGCAATGGTGACCTTGCCCGCCTGGCCCGCCTGGGCCACGATTTCGGCTTCTTTTTCGTGCTGTTTGGCGTTGAGCACATTGTGGGGAACGCCAAGTTTGGTCAGGCGGTGCGAAAGCATTTCGGATGTTTCAATGGAAATGGTGCCCACAAGCACGGGCTGGCGGTTCTTGTGCAACTCGGTGATGGCTTCGACAATGGCGTCAAATTTTTCCTGACGGCTGCGGTAGATAAGGTCGGGGAAGTCTTTACGGACCATAGGCCGGTTTGACGGAATGGAGAGCACTTCCAGATTGTATATCTGGTGAAATTCTACGGCTTCGGTATCAGCGGTACCGGTCATGCCCGAGAGTTTTTCGTACAGGCGAAAGTAGTTCTGGAAGGTGATGGAGGCCAGCGTCTGGTTTTCGGCGGCGATGGTCACGCCTTCCTTGGCTTCGAGAGCCTGGTGCAGGCCGTCGGAGTAGCGGCGCCCCGCCATGAGGCGGCCTGTAAATTCGTCAACAATGACCACCTGATCTTCTTGCACGATGTAGTCCACGTCGCGCTTGAATATCTGGTGCGCCTTGAGCGACTGCATAACGTGGTGCTGCGCCGTGATGTTGGCGGGGTCAAAGAGGTTGTCGAGTTTGAGCATCTCTTCGCAGTAGGCCACACCTTCATCAGTAAGCATGGCGGTGCGGGCTTTTTCGTCCATAGTAAAATGCTCGGGTTGGAGCTTTTTGACGATCTCGTCCACAATGCGGTAGTAGCCCACAGATTCGTCTGAAGCGCCTGAAATAATGAGCGGGGTTCTGGCTTCGTCGATAAGGATGGAGTCCACTTCGTCCACAATGGCGTAGTTGTGCCCGCGCTGTACCAACTGATGCCCGTAGAACTTCATGTTGTCGCGCAGATAATCAAAAC